>CALUHQ010000041.1 GCA_944320485.1 Candidatus Methanomethylophilaceae archaeon | reverse complement strand
CCTTCCCTCCACGAAATCCGCCAACATCCCGCAGGCCTCCCTGACGGTACTGCCGCGCACCTGTCCGCGGTCACCCTGGAAGAGGTTCCTGGACGCGACCGTGCGGGAGCCGTCGGAGACGGCTATGTACACGAGGCCCACCGGCTTGGTGTCCGTCGCCCCTCCTGGCCCGGCGATGCCCGTGACGGCCACGGAGCAATCGGCACCGAACGCCCTGACCGCCCCGATCGCCATCTCCCTCGCCGTCTCGTCGCTGACCGCCCCGTGGGCCACCAGCGTCCCCTCGCTCACGCCGAGGATGCGCATCTTGGCCTCGTTGCTGTATGTGACCGCACTGCCCAGGAAGTACGCGGAGGACCCCGGTGCCTCGGTCATCGTGGCGCCTATCATCCCGCCGGTGCAGGATTCGGCGCAGCACATCGTGACGCCCCTCTCCGTCAGCACCGATGCCAGACGGTCGGCCTCGGAGGGGTGCACCGGCTGCACCTCCGGTTATGTCGACCATCCTGCCCACACCGTCTATGGAATCGATGACCTCCGCGACGGCCCTCGGGACCAGCGACCTCCACTCCCGTCCCTGCGCCATGCGACGGCGGATCTCGGTACCGGAGTAGACCTCCCTGTTGTACATCGGGGACCTCCTGACTTCGAACCCGGACTCCTCGAATAGGCGGCGGGTCATGGGGTTGTTGGTGTAGACCCTCTTGAACGGGGGCACCATGGAGACCACATGGGCCACCCACACGGAGTACCTGTTGAGGTCCTCTATGGGGACGATGCTGAAGCTCCCGATTCCCTCGTCCCTGAGGGAGTTCGCGAGCATCATGTACCTCTCCCCTGCGGTGAAGGGATTGTCCGGATCATGGGAGTACTGCGCGCTGCCGATGCCGACTATCAGATGATCCGACTCCTCGGAGCATCTGCGCAGGACGTCCATGTGGCCGTTGTGAAGTGGCTGGAACCTCCCTATCACGAGGGAGTATCCGGAGTAGTCTTCCCGGGGCATGGATGGCCGATGCTCTAACAAGTATTTAAGCGGGACAAGACTCGGCCCTCAGAAGCTCCTGGGTTTCCCCGTCGCGGTCACCCTGATGACCGCCTCGTCGAGGACCTTCCCGCCGAGCCTTATGTACTCGTGCCTGTCGCACTCCTCCGTGAGGAAGACCTCATCGGCACCGCTCCTCGCGGCCTGCTCGGTAGCCGTCTTGCGGGCCCTGAGCATCGCTTCCTCGATGGCCTCCTCTATGGTCTCGTACCTCACCCTCCCGGACTTGGAGAACGCCTCGTACCCGGTGCGGCCCATCTTCACCAGGGGCCTGACCAGGACCTCGACCGTCTCGGAGACGGAGGCGGTGATCGCTCCGACGGCGTTGCCCACGTCGGAATCCTCCGCTATGAGCACATCGGTGCCGAACACCTCCGAGAGCCATCTGATGTAGACACCCGATGAGGCCCCGATACCGATGATGGGCTTGTTCAGCCCCACGGTACAGTGGAAGTCCTTCCCGGGAGTCATGGTGATCGCCCTCATGACGAGGTCCGTTCCCGCGGGGCCGAGCTCGCTGGTCCCCGCGTCCTCCTCCAGGATCATGTTCATGACCTCGGATGACAGACGGTTGCGGATGATCCTCTTGGTACGGTCCACGAACGTCTCCGGGTCCATTCCCGCGAGACCGGCCATATGGGCGACCGCGCGCCTGGAGGTCTCGACGTCGAACTCCGTGTAGATGCCGTCCACGTGAAGGATGTCCGTCGGTGTGAGACCGATCCTCTGGAGATACCCGTACGAGATGAGTTTGGGTACGTCGAAGTCCGCTTCCCTGCGGTTGAGCGCCATCGCTGCCCACTTCAGAGTGCTAGGGCCCTTGCTCAGGTGCTCCAGGAGCTGGCGGTCCGCCTCGGGGACTCCGTCCTCGGGGGACGGCAGCCTCAGGGTGCGCAGAAACTCTATGTCGAACGACCTGTAGATCGGATTGACCGGCTTCATGCTGGGACGGGTCGGGACCCTGGTGATGAGCTCCACATGGGACGCTATCTCCGGCCACTTGACGGCGGCCACGCAGAGCGGGACCACCCTCTGGGGCATCAGTACGATCCTTCCGCAGTCAACCGCTATGCGGCTGTCCCCGCCCAGGCCGGAGGTCACGACCTTGGCCGCCATGACCCTGGTCTTCTTGCCGCCGATGGTGGCTCCCTCGGGCTCCAGGCTGGGGCTCCCTCCCCTGAGGATGCCTATGTCCGTCGTGGTACCGCCGATGTCCATCACGACGGCGTCCCCGACACCGGTCATGTGCTTGGCGCCCATCAGGCTGGCCGCAGGTCCCGACAGGATGGTCTCCACCGGCCTCTCCCTGGCGACGTCGCAGCTCATGATGGAGCCGTTGCCGCGGAATATCATCAAAGGGGCGCGGATGCCCAGATCAGAGAGGACCTTCTCGACCGAGCGGATGAGCTCGTCGATGATTGGGATGAGCCTGCTGTTCATGATGCAGGTGGTGGTGCGCTCGCTGAACCCCAGGGAGGTGGAGAGCTCGTGTCCGCAGACCACGGGCACACCCAGGATCTCGCGGGCCAGGGTCCTGACCCTGGTCTCGTGGGTGGGGTTGCGGACGGACATGTAACCGGACACGGCGAGGCCGTCCACCTTTCCGCGAAGGGACCCGAGGAACGACCTCACGGCTTCGACGTCCAGCGGCTCCTCCTCGTCCCCGAAGATGTCGTGGCCGCCGGCGACCCTGGCCATGTGCTCCACCGGGACGTCGTTGTTGTACTCGCCGCCGATGCAGATCAGACCGACCCTGCATCCCTTCCCCTCGACGACCGAGTTCGTCGCCAGGGTGGAGGACAGCACGACCACGCTTACCTCCTTCAGGATGTCGCGGTCCAGGAGGTCCAGGGAACCCCTTATGCCGATGGACAGGTCCTCCCTGGTGGTCATCGACTTGGCCTTGCCCAACACGGTCCCGAAGTCCAGGTCCATCAGGACCGAATCCGTGTAAGTGCCGCCAGTGTCCATGCCGAGACCGATCTTCATCTCTTGATCCTCCATCGGCCATCCGATATCGCGGTGTCGCCGCGGATGGCCCTCTACGTTCGGAGGATTTTACTTGTACTTAACATCATCCTGAAATGATGGCGTGACAAGGAGCCGGACAATCGGATCGGACCTCTGGCTGACCTGACCCGTGCATCGGGATGATCCGGGAAGGATGCCCATAATGGTTGTATAAATCAAGAAAGGAAGGGAAGTTGCGGCGTTGGCCGCGTTTATTCTCACTGGGGCGAGGGCACGGGCGTGATGTGCTCGGACTTCTCGGGCCCGGCGTCGGGTACCGCCACGGGCTCCACCGGCTCGGCCGGAGGCTCCGCGGGGGGCTCCTGGACGGCGGCCGGCTGGCTCTCGCCGTAGTGGTGCTCCACAGGGGGCTCGATCTTCCTGGCGCTGGACTTCCCATCCCTGGTCAGGGGCAGGAGCTTGTCCAGGTACTGCTGCTTCATCGGGCAGTCCACGAAGGCGTACTCGAAGACGTCGCGGAGGTTCTCCACGGTGTAGATCTCCATGTCGTGGTAGTACCTGTTCTCGATCATGACGTCCTTCTCGTTGTCCACGGGGATCAGGGCGATCTTGATGCCGGACGCGGCCGCGGCCTCCAGCTTGGCTGTGACGCCGCCCACGGGCAGGACCTTTCCCCTGACGTTCAGGGACCCTGTCATGGCCAGGTCCTGACGGATGGGGATGTTCTCCAGTGCGGAGATTATGACGGTCGCCATGGTGATGGATGCGGAATCCCCCTCGACCCCGTCATACGTCCCGATGTACTGCAGGTGTATGTCACAGTCGGAGAGGTTGGTCATGGTGTACTTCTTGATGACCGCGGAGATGTTCTCCACCGCCTCCTTGGCGATCGTCCCCAGCTGTCCGGTGGCGACGATGTGCCCGGTCCTCTTGGTCTGTGCGGGGGACACCTCGGCCACGATGGGCAGGACGATGCCGGAGTACTCGGCCATGTTGGAGCTGGCGTTCAGCGCGGCCAGCCCGTTGATCATGCCGACGGCCTCCCCAGAGGTGTTGAACAGCTCGTATGCCTTGTTGGCCTCGATGTACCTGTCGGCGACCTGCTGCTCCAAGCTGCGGGCGATGGCCCTGGCCTGGACGACGTCGTCGGCGGTGACGACCCTGGCCTTCCTCTGGACGGCCATGTCGCCGGAGACCCTGACGAGTCCTCCGAGCTCCCTCATCCTGAGAGTGAGCTCCCCCTTCCTTCCGCCACGGCGCTGGGCCTCCCTGAGGATCTCGGCGACGGCGTACTTGTCGAAGTGGGGGATCTTGCCGTCCTTCCTGACCTCCTGGGCCACGAAGCGGGTGATGTTGTCGCGGTTCTCGTCGGTGTCGGGCATGGTGCTGCGCATGTACACCTCGTAACCGTAACCTCTGATCCTCGACCTGAGCGCGGGGTGCATGCCCTGGATGGCGTCCATGTTGCCCGCGCAGACCAGGATGAAGTCGCAGGGCACGGGCTCGGACTTGACCAGCGCACCGGAGGAGCGCTCGGACTGGCCGGTGATGGCCATCTTCTTCTCCTGCATGGCGGTAAGGAGGGCCTGCTGCGACTCCATCCTCAGCATGTTGATCTCGTCGATGTAGAGAACACCCTTGTTCGCCTTGTGGATGTCCCCCGCCTCGAGCCTGTCGTGGGACGGGGTCTCGAGACCTCCGGACTGGAACGGGTCGTGCCTGACGTCTCCCAGGAGGGCTCCGGCGTGGGTCCCGGTGGCGTCCACGAACGGCGGCATCTCGCCGGCGTCGTGCCCCACCAGCAGCTTCGGCACGATGGCCGTCTCGGTCCTGACCTGCCCGGGGGTCCTGAAGAGCATGACCACCAGCAGGGCGCCGAGGATCGCGATCCAGGCGATGGTGAAGTTGTTGAGCATGAGGGCGGCGAGGAGTCCGAGGATGACCAGACCGAGACAGACGTAGATGTACATCGAGTTCTTCTGGTTCTTCTGCTGCGCGGCGATGGCCTTCTGCTCGGCCACGACCGCCTTCCCCTTGCCTGCGGGGAACACCCTGATCCTGGGCTCGTTGAAGTCCTCAGGGTTGTGGTAAGCCACGATGTCCTGGAGCTCCTCCTTCGGCAGGTACTCCACCATGGAGTTGGCCAGCATGGACTTACCCGTACCGGGCTCGCCGATGAGCATCACGTGCCTCTTCTGCGAGGCCGCCTTGCGCATGACCGCCACCGCCTCCTCCTGACCGATGACCCTGTCGGCCATCAGGTCGGGTATGGGTATCTCCTCTGTGGTGGTGAAGGTCTGCCTGTCTGCCCATTCCTCCACGGAGAGCTCCGACCTCTTCACATCCTGTCTGTCTGTCATAATTCCCCCGTTGTGATTGTTTCGCTTAGTTTGATTCTGTATTTATAGATTGATTGTGCACGTTTCAGGAGTGTCAGATGTTGCCCTTCCTGATGGCGTAGACGAACACGCCCACGATCACCGCGACGATGATCACCGCGAACACGTGGGTGCCCCACTTCTCCATGAACGTCCTGTCGTCCGGCCACGAGTACCCCTCGGCGGAGATCGCCACCGGCACGAGGGAGTTCCCGGAGGTCATGTCCAGGTCGGCCACGTGGGTGGCACCGAACCTCTCTCCGTTGGATTCCGGCGTCTCGGTGCCGTATCCCGCCATGAGCGGGGACCTGTCGTCGCCGTCGTACCAGCTCACGTCGACCCCGTACCAGGAGTCCCCGTCCCTGACGACGTTCCAGTATCCTGTGGACCCTGTGGAGCCGTCCTTGTAGTCGCACACGGTGCCCCTGACGGTCATGACCTCGACGCCGTTCAGCTGGCACACGTAGTTGAACGCCGCCGCGATTCCGGCGGAGGAGGACTGCGAGACGACCAGCGCGTCGTATGCGTTGCTGACCTGGCCCTCCTCGTCCGCGGAGTCCCTTATCCCGTGGAGGCGGTCGGCGATCGCCTTGACCTTCTCGCTCACGCTCCCTCCCACAGAGATGGCCGCCGCGGCCTTCCTGACACTGTCCATGCGGTCGGCGAGCTCGTTCTGCTCCGTCGCCGGGTCGTCCGCCATGTCCTCGGGGACGGACAGCGTGAAGCTCACGCCCGTGGCCGCGAAGTAGACCTTCTCGTATCCGGAGTCGGTCAGCTTGGTGGTGACCGGGCCGGTGGAGACCTCGACCTCCACGTCCTTCACGGGGAGGTCCCAGAGCCAGACCGCCATCGGGTCCTCGTAGTACATAGCCGCGAGGGCGGTCCTTACAGTCTCCCTGGCGTACGCCTCCGCATCCTCGGTGGACTCGAACAGCACCAGGGCATCCCTCAGGTCGACGGACACCCCGACGGTGTTCACCGGGTCGGCCTGGACGGCTTCGAGCGCCCCCGCGACCTGCGAGTAGACCAGCTGCCCGTCGGCGTCCAGCTGCGAGCTGTACCCGTCCGAGGAACCGGCATCGGCCCCGGACATCGGGAACGCCACCAGGGCTATGAAACAGAAAGCGGCCAGCGCCGCCATGCCCTTTGCTCTCATCGTGACGGGATTACGCGCACCCTTTTTTAAAGGTGGCTATCGAATCATCGGTTCCCATGGGAAGACGTTTTGAATCTTGGCACTGTTGGACCGTCCATGAGGGTCGACGAGTTGGACGTGCCGGACAGCGTCGCGGATGCGCTGACCTCGGCCGGGTTCGTGGAGCTCCACCCGCCGCAGGCCGATGCCATACCCATAGCTTTGGAGGGGAGGAACCTCGTCGCCGCCATCCCCACGGCCAGCGGGAAGTCGCTGATCGGATACGCGGCAGCCCTCAAGACGCTGGCCCTGAAGCAGGGCAGCGTGCTCTACATCGTCCCCCTGAAGGCCCTGGCATCCGAGAAGAGGGACGACTTCCTGCAGTTCTCGCACCTGGGCATCAAGGTTCACATGAGCACCGGCGACCTGGACTCCGACGACAGGGGCCTGGAGGACGCCGACATAGTGGTGGCCACGTCCGAGAAGGCCGATTCCATGATCAGGCACGGCAGCAGGTGGATGGACGGCGTGAAGCTGGTGATCGCCGACGAGATCCACATGATCCACGACCCGGGCAGGGGGCCCACATTGGAGGTGGCCCTGACCAAGATGATGCGCAGGAGGTCCGACCTGCAGGTCATAGCCCTGTCCGCCACCGTGTCCAACGCCGACGACCTGGCCGAATGGCTGCATGCAGCACTGGTCAGGAGCGACTGGAGGCCCGTCCCGCTGATGGAGGGCGTCTACGACGGGGGGTCCATAACCTTCGGCGACCGCACCGTCAAGGAGGTCCCGCCCCACGGCGACGCCGTGTCGTCCCTGGTAATGCAGGCGGTCGGCGACGGAGGGCAGTGCCTCGTGTTCGTCAACTCCCGCAGGTCCACCGAGGCGGAGGCCGTCCGTCTATCAGGGTTGCTGAAGCCCGTGGCCTCCAGGGACCTGGGCGACTCCGAGGTCTCGGTCCTGGAGGGCGACTCCGAAACCACGGCCACCGGACGCAAGCTGGCGTCCTGCGTGAGGTCGGGGGCGGCGTTCCACAACGCCGGCCTCACCTACAGGCAGAGGAAGTACGTGGAGGACGCGTTCAGGGCGGGGCAGATCAAGGTGATAGTGGCGACCCCCACGCTGGCGGCCGGCATCAACCTGCCCGCCAGGAGGGTGGTCGTCAGGGACACCTACCGCTACGAGAACGGCGCGAACTCGCCGATCTCGGTCATGGAGGTCAAGCAGATGTGCGGGCGCGCCGGCAGACCCGGATACGACCCCTACGGCGAGGCAATCCTGGTTGCCAAGAACGACCGCGACGCCGACCACCTGATGGAGGACTACGTGGACCACGACACCGAGAGGCTCACGTCCAAGCTGTTCCAGGAGAGGGTCCTCAGGAGCCACATCCTCGGCATCATAGCCACCGGCGACGCGGACTCGGACGAGGGCGTGGTCGACTTCATGAGGGACACCTTCTTCGGGTGCACCTCCAGCATGTTCGGGATAGAGACCGTCGTCGGCGACGTGGTGGACTTCCTCGCCGCCGAGAAGATGGTCCGCAGGAGGGGGGACCTGATCGACATCCTCCCCTTTGGCAAGAGGGTCTCCGACCTCTACATAGACCCAGTGACCGCGTTCATGCTCAGGGACGCCGTTCTGGAGATCGATGACTCCACCGAGCCCATGCCCATCCTGATCGCCGCGGCAATGACCCCAGACGTGGTCGGGATGTACCCCAAGAAATGCGACGACGCCAGGCTGAAGGCCGAGGACGAGCTCTGGTCGGAGAAGCTGCTCCTGGACCCCTACGACACCAGGGACTACGACCCAGAGTACTACATGAGCGACCTGAAGACGGCCGCCCTCGTCAGCGACTGGATGGAGGAGGTGTCGGAGGAGACGATAACCCAGTCCATGGGCATCGGCCCTGGGGACATAAGGGCCAAGGTGGACCGCATGGACTGGATAATCTACGCCATGTCCGAGATAGCCTACATATTCAACCCGGACGCCATCCGCAGGATACGCCCTCTGGCCACCAGGATAAGGTACGGTGTCAAGGAGGAACTGTCAGAGCTTGTCTCCCTCAGGGGCGTGGGCAGGACCAGGGCGAGGGCTCTGTTCGACGCAGGGTACCGCACAAGGGACGACATAGCGGCCACGGACGAATCCGTGCTGGCCGCGATGCCGAAGATAGGTCCGGCACTGGCGAGGTCGATGAAGGGGCAGGTGGGCTCCAGGACCGCCGAGGACCCCTACGCCTCCATGTCCCCCTCCGAGGAGGAGGCCATGTTGGAGGAGATGGCAGCAGCCTACGGGGAGCCGCCGTCGGAGACGACGTCCGGAACCGTGAATGAGGGGGAGCACAGACCATCCGGCCCTCGCCAGTCCAGCCTCTTCGACTTCTGAGATTGTTGTGAGAAATTAGATGCGATGCGGGAGGGAGTCACCCTCCCGCGTTCGGGTTTCAATCCTGCGAGAGGATCCTCTCGACGTCGGCGACGGAGTTGCCGCACTTTATCGGAGGGGCGCAGTTGTTGATGATGGTGTCGGGGTCCTTCAGGCCGTTCCCGGTGCAGATGCACACGACCCTCTCGTCCCTGTCCACGATGCCCTCCTGGCGGAGCTTCCTGAGCCCTGCCACGGACGCGGCGGAGGCGGGCTCCACGCAGACGCCCTCCCTCCTGCCCAGCAGCTGCTGGGCGCTGATGATCTCCTCGTCGGTGACCGTGGTGGAATAGCCGCCGGTGGAGTAGATGGCCTTCAGGGCCTTCCTGCCGCTGACCGGGTTGCCGATCCTGATGGCGGTCGCGACGGTCTCGGGGTTCTCCTCCGGGACGAAGTCGTCCTTGTGCTGCCTGAACGCGCTGGCTACGGGCGAGGCGCCCTCCGCCTGGATGCCGGTGAGCATCGGGACCTTGTCTATCCATCCCACCTCCTGGAGCTCGGTGATGGCCTTGTACACGGCCCAGATGTTGGCGGCGTTGCCCACGGGCAGAATGATCCTGTCGGGGACGTCGTATTTGAGCTGGTCCATGATCTCGAAGAGCACGGACTTCTGACCCTCGGGCCTGTAGGGGTTGATGGAGTTGAGGAGGTACAGCTTCCTCTCGTCGGCCATCTTCCTGGCCAGGGCCAGGGCGTCGTCGAAGTTCCCGTCGATGGACAGGACCTTCGCGCCGAAGAACAGGGCCTGGGCCAGCTTGCCCATGGCCACCTTCCCTGAGGGCAGGAACACGGCGCACTTCATGCCGGCCTTCGCAGCGTACGCTGCGAGGGCGGCGGAGGTGTTCCCGGTGGAGGCGCATCCGACCACCTTGGCGCCCAGCTCGCTGGCGTGGGAGACGCCGATGGTCATGCCCCTGTCCTTGAAGGAGCCGGTGGGGTTGAGTCCCTCGAACTTCACGAAGGTGTTCTCGACGCCAATCTCGGCGCCCAGCGCCCTGGTCGGGTACAGGGGGGTCCCGCCCTCCTGGATGGACACCTTGTGGGCCGGGTCGACCGGCATGAAGGGCGCGTACCTCCAGACCCCAATGGGCTCGGAGTGGAGGTCGGTGGGCTTCATCTCCTTCACCGGCTCCAGGTCCATCTTGACTGTCAGAAGACCTCCGCATCTGGGACAGGTGTTGACGAAGGGGTCGTCCACCTCCGCGCCGCAGTCCCAGCAGACTACCTTGTGTGCTGCCATGTTCAGATCCTCCTGCAACCGGAGCCGGGCTCCGTGATCCAGGTCTCGCATCCCATCTCGTTCTCGGCGTAGAGCGCGCGGATGCTCTCCGCGATCGCCTCGCCCTCGTGGGAGCTCTTGTCGTAGAATGAGATTATACAGGGGCCGGAGCCTCCGAGGAACGACGCAATGGCGCCGTGGGACATCGCGGCGGCCTCGGCCTTCTTCAGGTAGGGGACCAGCGAGGCCCTGGCCGGCTCGAAGACGGCGTCCTTGACGGACCTGCCGATGAGGCCCAGGTCGCCGGTCTGCATTCCGTGAACCATGCACGCCGCGTTGCCCAGGTGGAACACCATGTCCTTGAGGGGTATCTCCATGGGGATGACCGCCCTGGCGTCCCTGGTGGCTACCATCACATCCGGCATGGCCACGACGATGCCGAGGTTCTCCGGGGGCCTGATCGAGATGACCTCGAAGGGCTCGTATGAGCGGATAACGGTGAATCCTCCGAGCACGCAGGGCGCGACGTTGTCGGCGTGGAAGCCGCCGGACGTGACGTCCTCGGCGTGGGCCGCGCAGAGCACGACCTCGGTGGGTGTGAGCTTCTCGCCGCAGAGGATGTGCGCCAGGAATGCGCCTCCGGCCGCGGACGCGCCGGACGAACCGATGCCGCTGCAGGGACGGATCCCCTTCTTGATCCTGATCTCGATACCGAAGTCGGCCTCGCACCTCCTGAGGACCTCCGCGGCCGCGATGCTCACGGAGTTCTGCTCGGGATCCGTGGGGATGCTCTCGGACCCGGGTCCGGTGATCTCGGAGATGACTATCCCCGAGTCGATCTTCCTGCCCTCGATGATGTCGAAGGGCTCCTTCAGCGCCAGTCCGAATACGTCGAATCCCGCTCCGATGTTGGAGGTCGTCGCGGGTGCTGCAATCCTGATCCATTCGTCGGCCATTTTGCTCACGCGTTCCTGCGGGGCGGTACCGCTACACTTGTTATAAGGGTTTGGCGCGTGCGTGCGCGACCCGTCAAGAATCAAATACGTTCATTGGGATGACGGAGGCATGAGGTTCCAAGTCATCGGCATGAGGGGAGCGGCAGGATTCCAGGAGATTGTTGACCACTTCACCTCCATGGGAGGGGACGTCGTCCTGCTGGACCCGGACATGGTCTGCGGCGGAAGGCACGCGCTGTCGGCAGCCATGCACGCCGAGAGGGCGTTCGCCGAGGGCACCAACAGGTCCAAGACCCTACCGACCGAGATCATCCTCTATTGTGCTTGGGAGAGGCAGATCGGCAAGGCCATGGCCAAGATGAGGCCGAAGGAGGGCAGGGACGAGTATGTGGCGGTCCTCATGGACATCGACGACCCGCGCCTGGAGGACATCGGGATGTCCCGGGACGACTCCATTGCGGATGCCACACCCTGGAAGGCCGAGAGGCTGGGGCTGAGGAACTGCTTCCTGTCTCCCGAAGAGCAGGCCGTCGAGAACGTCGCGATGGTGGAACTGCTGAAGGTCTGACACGGCATCCACTGCCATCCAACGGTCAGCATGACCGCACGGTGCCCCATTATTATCCGTCAGAAGAGGTTGAGCTGCATCCGGGAGCGGGTATCCGCTCCTGTCGAGTGCGACCACACCTCCATATAAAGCACCCCCTTCTGTAAACATCGAAGCCCTAACCCCGGAGACACCGAATCATGCGTTTCCGGATGTCGTCAGAAAGTAACGAAGGCCACATATGAGGGTGACATGTTCCATGTCCCGCCACAACCGCGGCGGGACAGATGGTGTTTCCGTCCCCCTCCGGGGACGTAAGTGTTTTCAGACGTCAGAGACGTCCCAGATTGTATCTGTATGCCAGAATCGCCACCACTGCGACGGCTATGACCACAATCAGGATCCACCACGGGAACGAATCGCCGCTTGATGGGTCATCCGCCGGGACCTCAGGGTCTGTGGGATCCTCCGGACCGGAAACTGGATCCACATCTCCGTAGATGGTCACGACAATATCCGTAGCTATCCCAGACAGGGTATAGATGCCCTCGACATGCGTCAACGTCCCTGCGTTGGAAGTCACCCTGAGGCTTCCCTCAAGGACAAATCCCTCAGCAACGGAGACCGTGAAGACTACCCTGCCACCGCTGTTGGAGTCAACAGAATACTGGAGCCCTGGTGTCACCTGGAAGGTCACGGTGTGAGTCCCCACTGTGATATCCCCTCCGCTTCCGCCACCACCAGTGTACTTCCAGCCGGCGTACACCAACAAGTCGGATGTCACAGGGTCTGTTGGATCGAACTGGTCGCCGTCCTCGGTGAACCATCCCGTGAACTCATACCCCTGCCTGGTCGGGGCATCAGGGACCTGCACGAAGTCCCCGCCTAGAGGGACCACGGTGGTCGGGCCTATGGATGCGGCCCCCACCACGGCATCCGAGTGGCCGTCGAGGAAGGTGACGAAGAGGTTCTCACCGTCGTCCAGATGCATCACCGGGATGTAGCAGTCGGTCTCGGAGACCCTCACCTCGCCCCTGACGGCGGTCTGGGTGACCATGATGTAGTCGCATTCGGCGACCTCCTCATGTACCAGGTAAATCGCCCATACACCGCTGTCGTCATCCTCGATGACCGTAAGGTCCCTCCCGACGCCGTCGACGTAACCCACGACGCTCCACTCCACATCGTCCAGGTCGGTGGTCCCGCCGTCATAGTAGTAGGCGTGGTCGTAGCTGTAGCAGTAATAGGTGTCCACCCCCTCCGCATCGGCGTCTGTCTCCGGCACCAGATGAACCAGTGCCACCGACGAGACCAACAGGACCGCCACCGCCAGAACCGCATCCAACCTCATGACACATCACCGCGCATCGGAACCGCTCACGGAGAAGCGGGCGTGTTGGGAGCGAACCCTATACCTGTCGTGACATCCTGTGTAATTGCCACGACGACCAGTTCGAATGACGCATCGTAGTTACCGTTGACCATGACAACCGTGAACGATCCGGATCCGCCAGGCGTGATGGTGAACGACTTAGCGGGGCGGGTTAGCAGATCCTGCCTCTCGCCGTTACTGTCGATGATCCACGCGTCTTCGATATCCTTGGTTATCTCTACAGTAACAGATCCGTTCTGAACAACGATGTACCTATCGGAGTCGCCGACGATCTCTTGTGCACCGCTAACGGTGTATCCGAATTCGTCACTGTCTTCGACGGCGATATCCATGTAGTATGTCTTCAGGAATGTCTGGTTGCTCGCCTTGTGGGTGGCGATAACAGTTATTTGTTTATCCTTCACTTCTGTGTTCATATCATCTGCAAGTGGAGTCCCGGAAATCTTACCGTCAGGGGTCAACTGCATCCCTTCCGGGAGACCGATAGCATAGTAGACGAAATTGGTGGTGTCTAGATTGGTCTTGATAGACTTAGGATCCATGTAGAGACCATACTGTGCATTAGGCAGGTCGTTCGTTTGATCATCGAAAGGCGTGCCGATAACGTTCAGAGCGATGTTGTATGAGATGCTCTGGGTGACGGTTCCTGTAGCGCCGTCTGTGTTCTTCTCTGTAGTTCCGATTGTGTAGACAACAGTGACCGGCACTTCGGAGCTGGTCTTTGTAACACCTGTGATGGTCGCAGAGTAGGTACCACCGGAACCCGTGATCTCGATTGTGGCCACGGCTGTGCCACCTGAACCTGCAACTGCTCCTGAGCTGTCGATATTCGCAGGATCTTTGCTTGCATTCGAATCATAGATTGATGTTTGACCGATTTTCCAATCGACGGTGTTCTTATAGTAATCGTCATCGGGCTCCGTAATAACGAAGTTCACGGTGGTCGTGTGATTGACCTTCACATACACCGAACCTTTGTCAGCAGCGTCCGAGTCGTCTACCAGCACTACGGCAGTTGCCGCGAGCACCATAGTTAGCGACATCAGAATCGCTATCGTCTTTGTGTTCATTCCTTGTTCCTCCTTTCAATATATCATGAAGACACCCGCACGGCCGATATCCTCGACCGATCCGACCACGACCACGTGCAGCACGTGCACGGTCGCAGGTCCCTCAAGGGTGATGTGGAAGGACCCCGTCCCGGGATCCCCACTTCTGAGCGTGAGATAGTTCCCGTTCCACCGGGCTTCTACCCTCAGGTCACCAGAGAACGAGATGGTGTATCCGGTTGAATCCTGCAGACGGATGGAGAATCCGTTCCCCTCCAACTGCGAACTGTGTATGATGATGGACTGCTCCGAGCTGACTATCGGGATGTCCGCTACGTTCGGCAGACAGATCATCGTGAGAGGTCCGTCCTCGAACAGCTCGATGTCGAGGGACGTCGGTTCATCCACATTGTCGATGAGCCCGCCTCCGTAGGCCCATGCACGGTATGCACCGGCGCCATCGTACATTTTGGACAGGGGTGTGGTGTCACCGATGTACCATCCTGTGTATGTGTGCAGCACCGTGTCTCCATCGCTGAATACGATGGTCTGGGCGACCGCGACGAAGCTGATGTCGACGGTGATGCTCCCATCGACCTCGACCGTGTGCTCGGCCTCGACTACGTCCGCGAAGCCTGCGAACTGCCCGGACACCAGGTACGTCTGCGATGTTGCGGGGAACGTGAAAGTCATCATGCCCGCTGCAGAGTCCCAGACACCTGCGGATACCTGGACGGGCACATGGTCACGGGTCGTCACGAATAGCTTTCCGCTTGGTTCATCAATGAAAGGTGAGCCGTTCTTTAGGAAGGACACCACGACGGTGACCGTGAACTCGGTCTGCTCAGCGTCGCCGAACGACACGTCAGTCTTGGAACCGGTGAGCCCGGAGTTCACCGAGTACTCCCTCTGGGTGGTCCCGTCGACGACCAGCGATGCCCCGACGGCTGTGAATCCTGTGCCGAACTGATAGCCGCTGTCTGCGGTCAGTACGATGATGTCCCCAGTGTATGCCTGGTTCCCGTCCCATCCGGATAAATTGGCGGTATTGCCCCTGTGATCGGTCCTCTCTATGCCGTAGCTGTAGTTTTTCCCGTGACTCACATCCCACGGGATGTTGACGTACAGCTCGTACTCGACATCCTGGCTCAGATCACCGTATGACAGGGAGAATGTATTCGCATATTGGAACTCGGAACCGTCCGAACCGTACAGGGATATGACCGTCGTGAGGGTCCCGAAGCTGGGGGCCATCAGCTGAAGCGAGGTTCCGGGACGTATCTCGAACTCGTATTCTGATCCGGCACCTCCCTCAATGATGCGACCGTTGTCGAACCCGAAGAGTTCGTTGTCGTCGTGGATCCCGCCGGAAGGCATCGTTATGGTCACTGTGTAGCCGACGGATATGGTGATGGAGACGTCTAGATCCATCGCGGGCGACGTGAACGTCACTTCATTGCTGTCTATCTTGAACCTGTTCCACGTGCCCTCGTTGGCGGTGGCGCCGCTGACGTGTTGATTACCGGTCACGTTAACCGCTATGGCCACGTTCTGCCCGACGGTGTATGTGTACGTACCACCGGCCGGTTCCCGCACAATTCCATCGATGGTGATCGTCACTCCGAGGCCATCGTCCACAACCACGGTGAGACTGTACTCCTCCGGCACCAGCTCCACATAGACGTCCACGTTGGAGTAGGTGGTGAAGTTGGTCGGGGTCCCGAATCCCGAGTCACTGATCTCGACATAATCTCCATCGATTTCGATGTACCATTCCGATATCTCGTACCCGGCGGACACGTCCACCCTCCCAGTGAGATCCACCGCGGATCCGGGGGCACCTGGGAACAGGACGGTGTCGTTGACCGAGCCAGGGGATCCCGGATACAGATGGACGGTGATGGCCACGCTGTATCCCGCGTATACGGTCAGATCCTCTGTGACCTCCGAACCAAAATTGAACCTGCCGTACCCGTCCTGGCTGTCGTACCACTGTGGGTAGTTGTCGCTGTAATCGAATGACCTGGAGATCCCGTTCTCCTCGTATGCGGTGTCCGGCTTGGAGCCCAGGAGGCTGGTAGACGGGGGATCATCCGGCAGGTCCGTCTCCAGCAGGTCCGCCACCGACAAGACCTCGTAGCCGTTCGTGGCGTACGGGGCCAGCACAGTTCTGTCGGTTGAGGTGAGGACGTTCCCGAAGCTGTCCTTCACAAAGGACCCATCTATGCTCGATATGAACGAGGCCGCATCTGTTCTATTCCACATGGACGTGTTGACGACCACGTAGTACTGGGACACGGAGGACCCGAAGTCGATGCCGAGGGTGAACAGCTCCTGGTCCTGGGTCCAGGATGACTGCTGGGTCAGGTCCAGGACCTTGTCCATGAACGTGACGTTGACCGTGGTGACCATGTCCGGATCGATGCTTATCGTGATTGTCTTGGCCACCCTCCCCCCATTCAGGAGCTCGACGACGATCGTCACGTTCCCGAAGTCGAAGGAGCCGTCCGGCAACGGATCGTAATCCTCGGCCTCGTAACCTATCCTAAGAACGGGGGAGAACACACCTCCGGTACCGAGAACCAGCGGCTCATCCCCTGTGTCCATATCTTGTGAAATCACCAGCGGGTTTGTGCGGTAAAGTGACTGGTTCCATCCGTCCCTGTTGAGGTTGGTCGGTACCGTCTGTATCGAGAGGATGCCGCTGGCAGAGACCGACACGATCCTGTACTCGCCTATCATATTGTCCGCCAGGAACGGGAGGTAGACGTCGGTAGCACCGTTCCACGGACCGCTGCCGCGCATGACCATGTCCTGGTTCAGCTGGACTTTTTCCGACGTGTCCACGATCCTCAGGAAGATCCTGACCTCCACGTCGAAGATGCTCACGACGATTCCGCCGACCTCCTCCACGAAGTGAATGGTGACGGATCCGATGTATCCAGTGGAATCGTACCCGCTGAGCACGCTCACCGTGATGTTCAGACCCGGTCCATTGTTGGCGGTGGCCGGGACGGTCCCGGTCTGGTCGGCCAAATCGAGTCCAGAGTAATGGATGGATCCATCGGACCCAGTCCGCTGGTCTCCGAAGAACGTGCCGATCCCGGTTCCGCTTCCGAAGACTATGCCGACGTCGCTGCCTTCCTCGGAGATCTGCTCACTCTGTTGGAGATTCATCGAGTGCGGTGCGTACGGATTTACATAGTGACCCGCGTACGTTATGGTGGACGAGGGCTGGATCTTCGGCAGGGTGAGGCCCAGATCGCTCTCCATTTGAGTCCCGTCCCTGGAGGAGTCCTCGAACACCACGGTCTGGTCTAACTTGTATGCCCCCTCCAGGTACCAGACGCGGTAACCGCTGCTCTCGTAATCCGCGGTCCTCGTCGGGACGTATGTGCTCCCTGTCTGCACCCAGAACGACGGGTCGTCCCTGAGGGCATCCGTGTCCCCCATGACCAAGGCGCCGTAGTAGTCGTTGTCGTCGGACCTGAGGACGGTTTGGCCGGTGATCGTCCCGTCCGCACTACCGCGGTTGTCCTCGCCCATGATCGCGAAGACCATCCCGCTGTCTATCTGGAGGACGTTGTATCCCACGTAATCCGTGGGCGCAGCGGAGTAGAGGCTGCTGAACCCCGAGATGGCGGAGGCGGCCGACCTGATGACGACCTCGGACCTGCCTCCCTCGGTTCCGTCGCCTGTGAGGACGATCTGACCAATGAGGTTCAGCGAGAACATTGGGGAGCCAGTGGTGAGCGACCCGTCCATGTTCCCCTCGAGGACAAGCCTGGACCCGACCACGTTCAGCTCGTCGACCTTCTGGATCGAAAGCATGCTCCCATCCTGGGAGAAGTCCTCGAACGTTACGGTGGACGAGCCGCCGATGTCGCAGAAGTCCCCGGCGCCGAAGACGTCGCCGGAAATGGAGAACGAATCGTAGCCTGCGGACCCTATGCGTATGTCCGCGTCTCCGAGGAGGAGTTTCGTGTTGAGCATCCCCTCCTCCGAGGCACCCACACTGGAACCGCCGTAGACCGACCTGATGCTAACGCTCCCTCCAGGGGATGCCCCCGGGACGGTGTCCGCCGCCGGGGTGCCGATCAGGATGGTCGCATCGGTGTTGGAGTAGCCCATGAAACCTCCCCCGTAGACGTTGCCGGAGGTCCCTCCAGCAATGTCGCCGCTGACGATGTAGATGCCGGACCTGCCGCGCTGCATCTCCGTCACAGAGACGGTGCCGTCCGCGTCGTGGGTGGTTCCGCAGTTGTCGTTCCCGTCCCTGCTGCCTCCGTATACGGACCCTGCGACCGTCCCGTTGACTATGACGACGACCCTGTTGGATAGATAGGTCGCCATGCGGTCTGTCTCTCCCATCCCGCCGGAGTATACGTTCCCCCGCACCTCGGAGTCCTCGATTGTTATCTGGAGCTCCCCTGGATCTTGATTGTAAAGGGCCCCGTAGCATCCGCCACCGTAGAGGTCGCCGGACACCACACTGCCGTCCAGGAGAGAGACCTCCACCGAGCCGCGGACCACGGAGATCGTGTCACTGTTGTCGATAGATCTCGATACGCCCAGTCCGCCACCGTAGAGGTCGCCCCCGACGGAGGATGTAAGCAGCGTGACGCTCACGTTCCCGTCAACCGCGGCGGCATTCACCGATGAGGCGCCCTGGCCGCTCCCGCCGCCATACACGCTGCCTACGACCTCTCCGCGGTCCATGGACATGGAGACGTCACCTGCCACCGAGCCCAGGTCTCCGCCTCCGAAGACGGAACCGTTGACTTTGCCGTTAACGGTGACTGATACGGGCCCGACCGAACCCTGATCGACGTTGGCCGCGTTCCCGCGTCCACCGCCGTAGACGTTTCCTGTGACGGTTCCTCCGTTCCCGACCATGACGGATGCCGTGCCTGAGACGTTGCCGTTGAGCCCGCCACCGTAGACGTTTCCGGTGACGGATCCTCCGGAAACCTCCACCCTGGTCGTGCCGTCGATTTTACCGAGGTCGGGATTCCCTTCCGACCCGGCGCCTCCGCCGTAGACGTTACCGCCTACTGATCCCCCGTAGACCTCCACGGACGAGCTCCCGACCAATGAGCCGAGATTTCCTCCCCCGTAGACCGACCCTATCGTTCCGCCTCCAACACCGATCGAGACTGCTCCTGTCACGGAGGCTATGTCCTTTCCGTGTGAATCCCCGAGACCGCCGCCGTAGACACTACCAGTGACTGACCCCCCGTCGATGGTTATGATGACATCTCCGACGACCTTTGCCGAATCATCGACGCCGTCTGTGTCCCCATCTGACATCGATACTCCCTGGCCACCGCCGTAGACGGCTCCCACGGCCCCTCCAGACATGACGATATCTATGTTCCCATACACGTATGCCCGGCCCGTGGTGTTGGACCCTCCAGTCGAGCCAGTCGTACCCGACCAATCCTGTGACATGGGATCTGTGCCACCCTTACCGCCGCCGTACACCGACCCTTTGATCGTCCCGCTGAGGATTTCTATCGAGACCGCCTCGTATCCGTCCGTTGACGCATTGCCGCTGTCGTGGAACCCAACTGAGCCTCTGAATCCCCCACCGTAGACGGAGCCCCATATAGTTCCGCCATCGATGGTCACACTGGTATGCTCGGTGCTGCGACTGGTGGCATTATGATAGGTGTCCCACCCTCCTCCGAAGACGCTGCCGCATCCATAATCCGAGAACTGTTCGACACCGGATTCTGTGCCAATAACGGGGTTGTCACGGATGATCACATTGGACGTCCCGACAGGGACGTTGGTGGTGGAGGTGTTCCCATCCGTGACGCTGCCGCAGACCATGAACTCCACCTCTGCGAGACCAGAGATGGTGACGTGCGTGTTGTTCGTCCTCGTTTCTGCCTGACGGCCCCCACCCTGGACGGCGAAGGCGTGCGCAAGGTTGCTGACTGTGACATAGGAATCTACAACGGTACCGCTCGCCCTGGATCCGCCTATAATGTCGGAATGGCTGTCGCCTATGGGGTATCCATCTTCGTGGTCCCCGGAGTTGTTCATCATCCCGCCGACCATCAAGATGTTAGTCGTTTCGACAGAGCCGCTGTAGCTGCCACCGTAGACTGTGTTGGTGATGATCGTGGTCGAATCTGCCACTGCATCGTCGACAACGGTGTTATGTCCGAGGATGGTGACGTTGGTACTGCCGGGACTGCCGTTGTTCGACCCGCCATATACACTCGCATAGGTACCGCTGAAGATTCTTACATCAGTGATTGATGGAGAACCGTCCGGCGAACCGCCATACACCATCACCTGCCCATAATCGCCCGTGCCGACATATTGGGAGTCTGTGCTAGTCGTTACGTTTGTGCCGATGATTAATTTCTTGCCGTCCGCGTACAGGCCCCTACTAGAATGAGACTCTCCATCGGAGTCGGTCCAGAGCTTGACGTTGTCGATGATGGTGTCCGACCGCAACACGGTTTGGGACTCGGGGTTTAGCCTAGAGACGTCGAGCCAATGTACTTCGCCGATCTCGGAACGTATGGTGAAACCAACAGTGTTGTGCCAGTCCCAATCATCCCAATATTGTCCACCTATGTAGGACGTACCAGGGGATTGTATCGATACATTCTCTGTCAGAATCGCCAGGTTTGTGTATTTGCTTCCGTTCCGAAAGACGACGTCCTTGATGTCATAATCATCACTCCCTAAAAATCCTGAACCATCGACCTCCTCTATCCCCGTGGCCCTGCTCCAAGTGGCGATCAGATGAATCGTCGTGTTCCCGTCCGAGTAGTGATCGGTCAAATCCTCCCCTGGATCGAGTGGATTTTGAATCTCGGTTTCTGAAATCTGCCATCCCGTGAATACCGTTATCGCACCGGCATTGTCATAGTCCCCATAGCTTTTTATCGGAAACCAATCACTGACTGTCCCACTTATGATCTCCCCCGTGATGTTCCCCGCCCAGAACTGGGGGTTGTACTCCGCCACTGGGACCCCATAGTATCTGATCGTCACCTGGGAGTTGGCCTCGGTTTGCTCATTGTAATCGCCATCGACCGAGGGCGACCCGCTTTGGTACACCACATCGAACGTCCTGGAGCCGTCCGTCGCATCCGACCCGGACGGGATCATTGAGACCAGCGGCACGGACACCATCAAAACGACCATGAAGACCGCCAGAGCTCTTGTGAGCCTCGTCCGATGGCGGCTGTCGGCTGCAATCATTCGCCCGTACCCCCTGCTGCCTCTACCAGCATCCCCTCTATCCTACGGAGCTCGCGGACGACGGCTCTGCCGCTGCCTGTCAGGTGCAACGCAACCGCCCTGGCGCCCGGGACGCGGTCCTGGACCACCAGTCCTGCCGCCTCGAGCCTGCCCAGCTTGTCTGGCATGCGGACGCTGTATGAGGTCGCGCCGTACAGATCGGACTTGGTGCAACCGTCGTTTTCCATCAGGAACAGCAGGATCGACACCATGTGCCTCTCCTCCAGGATCGTGGCGACGGAAGAGGACCCATGACCGGTGCCTGCCTCCACAGGGGCCGATGTGGTCTTTCTGGTCATTCTTCCAGGAGTTAGATAGATTGAACTTATAATACTTGTGTTTTTATCAAATGAAATAAAAACAAATAATTATTTCATATATTGATAAATATTTGAAAATAAATCTGAGAATTGTCCTTAATACTCGTTACATCTGCCTGGCATGGATAGGGAACCCAGCTCAGTTCTTGACCGCAAGCATGTGAACCGCATGCTGGTGCACATCCTGAAAGTGGGCGAGGTTGGCTCCATGGACTTCTCGTGGCTCACCACCAACTGGAGGATCATAGACGAGAATCTCGGGATGATGGTCGATTCCGGGATCCTCCAGGTGCGCATTCCCAACAAGGGCAGGAAGACGCTGCGCTACTCGCTCACCGACATGGGCAAGTGCGTGGCCATAACGGAACTGCTGCAGGAGGAATGCGTGAAGGGAAGCTTCATCCTGAACAACGACATAATACACGACGACATCCTGAAATTGTGGGACGACGACGGGAAGCTGAAGCGGATTTCCTCGATAAACGAAGCGCCGGTGAACGGAAGGAAAGAGGTTTGATGCCGTCCCCCGAGGGACGGCATCGCCCCGGGATCACTCCGCGGGGACGAACTTGTACCCGTAGCGGATGACGCCGGCGTCGCCGTCGGTGGACAGCTTGCGCATGACGGCCCTGACCCTCATGCCTATGGCGACCTTGTCCAGCTCGACGTCCACCAGCTGTCCGGCGATCATGACGCCGTCGTCGGTCTTCACCATCACGACGGCATAGGGCTTGATCATGTCGCACATCGCCGGGGCGTCGTGCACGATCGAGAAGGTGTAGACCTCCCCGGTCCTGCAGATGTCGTACTCCTCGATCTTGCCGATCCCCGCGCGGCGGCACTTCGGGCAGAAGTCGCGCCTGGGGAAGTATATGGTACCGCAGTTGGTGCACTTCGTCCCCTTGAGGTTGTACCTGCCGGGGACCTCCCTCCACTCCCTTGCTACAGATGACATCACATCGCCTCCAGGATGCTGACGGTGACCGCGGAGCCGGTTCCTCCGGTGTTCTGGGCCAGTCCGTACTTGGCGTTCTGTACCTGCCTCTTGTCCGCGGAGCCCCTGAGCTGCTCCACGAGCTCCACAATCTGGGCCACTCCGGTGGCTCCGATCGGGTGTCCGCGGGCCTTCAGGCCTCCGGACGTGTTGATGGCCACCTTCCCCCAGTCGAAGTGGCACTCCTCGTTGAGCACGGCCTTGCCCGCCTCGCCCCTCTTGTAGAAGCCGAGGTCCTGCAGGGCCATGATGCCGGTGACGGTGTAGGTGTCGTGCACCTCCGCCACCTGGATGTCCTGGGCGGTGATGCCGGCCTGCTCGTACGCCTGCTTCGCGGCGGCGACGGTGGCGCCGTAGGTGGTGATGTCCGGCCTCTGGAACAGTGCCAGCGTGTCGCTGGCCTGGGTGACCGCGGACACCTTGACGTAGGAGTCGGTGTACTTCTTCGCGTCCTCCAGGGGGCACAGCACCAGGCCGGCCGCGCCGTCGGAGATGGGCGCGCAGTCGAACATACCCAGCGGGGTCGCCGTGGGCCCGGACTTCAGGACGGTGTCCAGCGTGATGGCCTTCCTGAACTGGGCGTTGGGGTTCAGCGCGCCGTGGAAGTGGCTGTTCACGGAGAACGCCGCGATCTCCTCCCTGGTGGCGATGCCGTCGTGGATCATGCGCTGCGCTATCATGGCATGGAGCCCGGCGAAGGTGACCCCCATGCCGGCCTCCCACTCCGCGTCCGCGGTGGCGTCCAGCACGCTGTTGATCGATACGTCGTCCATGTCGGTCATCTTCTCGGCCCCTCCGACCAGCACGATGTCGTGCATGCCGGAGGCGACGGCCATGACCGCCTGCCTGAAGGCCACCCCTCCGGAGGCCCCTCAGGCCTCCACCCTGGTGGCGGGGATGTGGTTGGTCGCCATCCCCGAGTAGTCGGCGATGAGCGCGTCGATGTGCTTCTGCTTGATGAACTGGCCGGCGGACATGTTCCCGATGTACACCGCGTCGACCTCGTTACCGGACAGGTTGGCGTCACCCATGGCCTTGACCCCGGCCTCGATGCCGAGGGCCCTGAACGACTTGTTCCAGAGCTCGCCGAACTTGGTGACCCCTGCCCCTATGATTGCTACGTCCCTCATGTTATCACTCCGGCATGACGATCTTGCCCTTGTACTTGGCATACAGCCCGTAGTCAAGGTAGATCGGGTCGGCCATGACCTTCTCCAGCGTGGGGGCGTTGTCCCTCCTGTAGTCGGCCATCTCGTCTGTCACTGTAATGTCGAAGGCGTCGCTGCCCGCTCCTGAGCCGTAGGAGGTCACGAAGATCCTGTCCCCGGGCTCGGCGTGGTCCAGCACGTTGGCCAGACCCAGGGGCACGGCGCCGCTGTAGGTGTTCCCGATGTTGGGGGTGAGCAGGCCGTACTGGATCTGCTCGTCGCTGAAGCCCAGCTGCTTGGCCACCCTGGTGGGGAACTTGCCGTTGGGCTGGTGGAAGACAGCGTACTTGTAGTCGGCCGCGGTGGTGCCCATGGCCTCGAACATCATCTGGGCGGCGGAGGTGATGTGCCTGAAGTAGGCCGGCTCGCCGGTGAACCTGCCGCCGTGCTTGGGGTAGGGCTGCCCCTCCCTCCTCCAGAAGTCGGGGGTGTCCGTTGTGAAGCTAAGGGTCTTGTTGATCCTGGCGATGACCTTCTCGGAGCCGATGAGGTACGCGGCACCTCCTGCGGACGCGGAGTACTCCAGCGCGTCCCCGGGGGCGCCCTGGGAGGTGTCCGCGCCTATGGCGACGCCGTACCTGACCATGCCGGCCCCGACCAGTCCCATGCAGGCCTGGATGCCCGCGGTGCCTGCCTTGCACGCGAACTCCATGTCCGCGGCGGTCATGGCGGGGGTGGCCTCGATGGCCTCCGCCACGATCGTGGACGTGGGCTTCACGGCGTAGGGGTGGGACTCCGACCCCACGTAGATGGCGCCGATGTCCTTGGGGTCCACCTCGGGGACCCTGGCCATCATGTACCTCGCCGCCTCGGTGGCGATGGTGACGACGTCCTCGTCCGGCGAGGGCACGGACTTCTGATAGATCATCAGGCCCTTGCCCATCGATTTCCCGTCTACTCCCCAGATCCTCCCGATCTCCTCGGGCTTGATCCTGTACCTGGGGACGTACCCTCCGTAACTGACTATTCCTACTTCCATCAGATGCCCTCCTTGAGGGTGTCCATCCTGGCCTTCACCCCCTCGACGTCCAGGTCGGTGGTCACCAGCGGGATTCCCTCCAGCCTCGCCAGCTTGACTGCCAGCGGGTCGGTCTTCTCCGGCCTGACGTAGACCACCATCCCGGGCGTGAGCGGGTGCGCCCTGACGGCTACCATGGGGGAACGGCCGTAGTGGACGTTCGTGAAGATGAGCGCCCTCTCGGTGTTCCACCCGTATATCTTAAGATAGTCCTCCGAACCCAGGGACAGGATCGCCTTGACCGAGTCCACGATCGTGTATCCGAAGATCGACTTGGACACGGCCCTGTCGGGGTTCAGGTTCCTCCCGGATATGGCCGAGATGAACGCCTCCACGTCCACCCCTCCCGGGAACTCGTCCATGGCTATGATGCAGTCCAGCTTGAAGTCCGGATTGTACCTGGATATCACGGGCGAGCCGTTCTGAATGTCGAGCTCGATGAAGGCGTCGACCATCTTCTTGACGACGTTGACCCCGGGGGACCTGCGCCTCCCGGACTCGTAGTCGCTGACCACGGAGTGGGAGACGCCCATGGCGTCGGCCAGCTGGTGCTGGGAGAGCCCGAACTCCTCCCTCCATTTCCTGATGGTCCTGCCCGGATCCGGGGAGATGGCGATCTCCCCCGCGATCTTCTGCTTGAACTCGTCGACCATTGGCAGTGGGTACCTGGCCGGCGTATATAAGTGTGTCGAATGGCGTCACCGGCAATCGACGGAATCAGTCGTCCAGCCTCTCCTTCAGGATGTCCCTGACCGTGCGCAGGACCTTGAGCCTGCCGTACTTCTTGTCCTCCGACTCCACGACGACCCATGGCTCCTCGGGGGTGTTGGTGGCGGTTATCATCCTGTCCACGTACTCCTCGTACACGTCCCACTTCTCCCTGTTGCGCCAGTCCTCGTCGGTGATCTTCCATGACTTGGCGGGATTGGACGCGCGAGCGTTGAAGCGGGCCAGCTGCTCCTCCGGCGAGATCTCCATCCAGAACTTCACCACTATTCCCCCGGAGTTGGTGATCATCCTCTCCAGGGCGCGGATCTCGATGGCGGAGCGGTCGTACTCCTGCGGGGTGCAGAAGCCCTCGATGGGCTCCACCATCATCCTGCCGTACCAGGAGCGGTCGAAGACCACTATGTGCCCGGCCTTCGGCATGTTGATGGCGAACCTCCACAGGTAGGAGTGGGCGCTCTCCTCGCCCTTGGGTGCGGCCACCGGCACCACGTAGTACCCCCTGGGGTTCAGCGCCCTGACCAGGCGCTTGATGCTCCCGCCCTTGCCGGCGGCGTCCCATCCCTCGAACACCAGGACCATGGACCTCCCGGACTCGGCCAGTCTCTGCTGCAGGTCCCCGATCTCCCGGGACAGGGACTCCAGCTCGGACTTGTAGCTCTTGGCCTCCCTCGTCAGGTCCGCGTCCAGCCTGGGGTTGGGGAACGGCGTCGCCATGGGCTTGAAGTCCACCTCCACCGGATGCTCGATGCGGTGGTCCACCCTGTCCATGAACGTGCGGACCACCATGTTCATGGTCAGGTAGAGGTCGCTGACGTCGATGATGTCCCAGGGGGCGTGTGGCCTGTTGGTCTCCGCGATCATGGGCATGACGGTCTTGTCCCTCCACTTCTTGGGGTCGATGTGGTCGTCTGTGAGGAACGTCCCCCTGTCCTTCCTCTTGGACCCCATCTTCCCCGCCACGGCGTCGATGGTCTCGTCAGGGATGTTCAGGAAGAACTTCACCACGACCACCCCGTTGGCCACCAGGTACCTCTCGAAGTTCCTGCACAGCCTCAGCAGCGCCTCCGTGGACCCGCCCTCGGCGGACTCGGCGATGACCCTGGAGTACCAGGAGCGGTCGTAGATCGCGATCTGCCCCTTGGCCGGCTCCCTGGACAGGTACCTGAGCATGTCCCTGGGGCCCGCCACCTTCTCCGGGACGAAGTGGGTGTAGGTGATCCCCCTGGGCTCCAGGAGGTTCATGAACTCGTTGATCACCCTCCCCATGACGCGGCCGCTGCGGCCCTCGAAAATCACGAGGACCTGCCTCTTCTCGTCTACGATGCGTCTCTGGAGGAGCGTGAGGTCCTCTGCCAGCTCGTCGGGGATGGTGGAAGCCATGTTCGGGGGTATGCACCCGAAAAGTAGTAATCGCTTTCGGGGCTAGGGGGATGCGATGCTGGGTCGCATAACTGACATAGTGGCGGAGTCCGGCCGCAGGGTGGCCGCCGCCCGCTCGTTCTCCGTGGAGGAGAAGGGCACGAGGGAGAACATAGTCACCTCCGCGGACGTGGAGAACGAGGCGTTCCTGAGGTCGGGGCTCACGTCGCTCGTCCCGGGATCGTCCTTCGTCGGGGAGGAGGGCGACGAGTCCCCCATCCTGGAGGAGGGGTACACCTGGATCGTCGACCCCATAGACGGGACGATGAACTTCTCCAGGGGCATCCCGGAGGTGGGGATATCGGTGGCGCTGTTCAGGGACGGCGAGCCGTACATCGGCGTGGTCCACAACCCGTTCACCGGCAGGATGTGGACCTCGGAGGTCGGCAGGGGGGCGTGGAGGGACGGCGTCCCCGTGCACGTGTCGGACAGGCCCCTGGACGACTGCATCCTCAGCACCGCCTGGTGCTGCTACCGCAAGGAGCTGGCCCCTGGGGTGTTCAGGGTCAGCGAGTCCCTCTACCCCAGGATCAACGACATCAGGAGGATAGGCACCGCGGCGGTGGAGCTGTCCATGCTGGCCGAGGGCGCTGTGGACCTGTACTTCGAGATAAGGCTGTCCCCATGGGACCACGCCGCCGCGCTGACGTGCGTGGGGGCGGCCGGAGGGGTCTACAGGGGGATCGACGGGGACGTCAGGTTCGACCGGCCGTCGCCGGTGCTGGCGGCGAACACCGAGGGGAACATGGACGCCCTCCTGGACGCCGTGTCGGAGGCGTTCGGCGGGAGGACGCCGTACGAGTGGCCGCGACGACCGTCCGGAAACTATTATTGGCGGCCAAGGCGATCCGCACCCCATGTCCCAGGAAACAGGCTCAGGAAGGTGCGGCAACGACAAGTTCGGACAGATGTGCAGCGGGATGGGCGGCTACGCCCCCGACACGCTGAGGGCGATCAACGAGCTGGACCCCTCGTTCATAGACACGCTCCACACCATGGACAGGGTGATGGTCGAGGACGGCGCCCTGGATAGGAAGACCAAGAGGCTCATGGCGCTGTCGTGCGTGGCCGTCAGGATGTGCGAGGACTGCGTCTACGCCCAGGCCAGGGTGGCCAAGAACTACGGCGCCACCAAGGAGGAGATCCTCGAGGCCATCAAGGTCGCGGTGCTGATCGGCGGGGTCCCCTGCTGGTCCATAGCGAAGAAGGGCATCTCCAAGCTCTTCGCCGAGTGGGACGACTGAGTCCCGGAACGGGTCCCCCTCCGGGGGCCTGTCTCCCACCTTGTTCTGTAATGGCCCATCGACAGAATGAACACATAACATTCGAAGAGTTCGGCCAGACGGCGCGTACAAGCTGTCGAGATCACAGCGATATACTGACTTCCGTATCTTTGGGAAATCATTAAAGGCCGTATGACCTCATCGCAAACGATACCATGGAGGAGACGTTCTTCACAGAGGAGCGCCGTGCTCTCATAGAAAGCGCGGGAGCCCACACCGGGTTCATGTACCAGACGGAGGTCATGCCCTCGAACTGCCTTCCCGGTGTCACCGATTATGTCCCAGGTACGGATCCGGGAAAATACTGTTTCTACACCCAGGTGGTGAGGGATCTGAAGAACGGCCTCATCGCCGAGCAGGATGAATGAATCCCGGGAAGGTCACTGCACCCTGCCCAGGAGGCGCGGGGCCGGGGCCCTCTCCATGAGCTCGTCGAGACCTATGAGGACCGCCCCCCTCACCGGAGCGACCGCCTGCAGCTGCCTCTCGAAACCCCCTGCCGAGAACAGGACCAGGACGGCCCTCTCATCCAGGCCTCTGGCGCGCCTCTCCAGGCGGTCCAGGTCGGACATCTTCATCATCCTGCTGCGGAACTTGCATTCGGCGTACACCGTGGCCCTCAGACCGGACTCCCGGACCGTGGCCACCAGGTCTATGTCCACGCCGACCCTCTCGCCCTCGTCATCGGTCTCCACACCCCACCACGAACCTATCTCGTCGCAGGCGTAGTGGTGCATCAGGTACTCCGCGCAGAACCTCTCGAAGAGATGGCCCATGTACGTGTTGATGCCGTCCTCCACGAGGCTGAACCTCGCATCAGGGTCATCCGGAAGCGAGAACTCGTCGAGTCTGTCGAACACGGAGTACCACAGACCCACAAGGCCGTCCTCGATCCTGTACCTGGGCCTCTTCGGGGCCCCGGCCATCGGGTTGCATCTCGCAAGGACCCCGAGGAGTTCCAGGTTGGAGATCCGCTTCTGACATGTGCTGGACGGGATCCCGGTGTACCGGGAGATGTCCTTGAGGGTGAGCTCCCCGTCCGCCACGGCCCTGACGATCGCCTCGCAAGCATCCGTCTCGGCCAGTTCGGATCCGATGCGCGAACGGGCGACGTTGCTCAGGGGCAGGCCGGGCGACAGGAACCTCCTCTTGACCACTTCCTTGAAAGAGGGCCCGGAGAAGTCGATATGGTCCAGCGGCATCCCTCCGAACACCATGTACATCCTGATCCTGTCGAGGTCGTCCATCTCCGGATGGAACAGGCAGGTGTCCTGGAACGACAGCTCGTTCACCCTCATGGTCCACCTCAGGCGGTTGTACATCGGGTTGGAAGCGTCCTCCACCATGTCCAGTATCGACGACATCTGCGATCCGCACAGGATTATCTTGGAGCCCGTGTCGGCTACAGTCCCATCGATGAACCCCTGCATCATGGTGTCCGCATGCTTCAGGGATGATGCCATGTACGGATACTCGTCGATGATGACGACCGTGGGGGCCTCCCTGCATATGCCCCCTATGATGTCCAGGAGCCCCGAGAGCGTCCTGGGTTCGCCCTCCACGGGGAACGACTCGCGGACATAGGACATCGCACGCTCCACGATCGTCTCCTCCGAACCCTTCACGGCCTGGATGTAGACAGACCTGTGGACGGAGTCTATCGCGCGGAGCATCGTGGTCTTCCCCACCTGGCGGATACCGTAGACCGCACATCCGCGGACCGTGGGGTCCGCGATGAACGACTCCAGTTCGCCCATCTCCCTCTCCCTGCCTATGATCCTGACCATGGTGCCGACCTCATTCCTCGAAAACGTGTGCTTATGTGAATATTTCGCAATCGTGGATTCTTTATTTGAATTTTCGCAATCGTGGATTTTACTTTGTATTTTTCGCAACCGTGGATTTCGTTTCGAACTTTTCGCAACCGTGAATTTCCATGCACCCCGATACCTAAATACGGGACCCCTGCATCATGACCGTCAGATAACCATGACAGACAGCAACGTCACCAGGGTGGGCCTCGTAGGGGCCTGCGGAAGGATGGGCCAGATGCTCGTGAAGCGCATCCTCGCCACCGAGGGCATGACCGTGTCCTCCGCGTTCGACCTGATCAACATCGGGAAGGACATCGGCGAGGTCGTCGGCGTAGGCGCCCTCGGCGTCCCGGTCTCCGACTCCAAGGACCTGGCCCAGGTGCTGAAGGACTCCAAGACGGACGTCCTCCTGGACTTCACCATCGCCAAGGCCACAGCGGTCAACGCGCCCATCGCCGCCGATGCCGGGGTCAACCTGATCATCGGGACCACCGGGCTCTCCGACGAGGTCAAGCAGAGCATCACCGACGCCGTCGTCAGGAACAACGTGGCGGCCGTGATCTCCACCAACTACTCCATCGGGGTCGGCGTGTTCAACAAGCTGATCAGGCAGGCCGCGCTGCTCCTCGGGAACGACTACGACGTGGAGATCATCGAGGCGCACCACAACCAGAAGCAGGACGCCCCCAGCGGGACCGCCATGACCGCGGCCGAGATCATCAGCGAGGCCATGGGCGGCAAGGAGTTCAAGTACGGGAGGGAGGGCCACTGCCCCCGCGGCAAGGAGATCGGAATCCACGCCATCAGGGGAGGCGACATCGTCGGCGACCACACCGTCATGTTCATCGGCAACTCCGAGAGGATCGAGATCCGCCACCAGGCCCACTCCAGGGAGATCTTCGTCGGCGGCGCCGTCATGGCGGCCGGCTGGGTCGTGAAGCAGGCCAAGGGCAAGGTCTACTCCATGGCCGACGTGCTCGAGTGAGCACTCCAAATCATTTCAGGGGGCGTAGGCCCCCTGCACCTTCTCTTCTGAAATTGTGGTTACGGTGTAACCACAAATGAGCCAGATGTTCTTATTCGGACGCCATCAGCCAAGTCTCACCATTAACACATGGCCAAGTCTCACCATTAACACATAGCCAGACTGTACTCGGAACAATGGTCTTGGAAACGCCGTTGATTCTATGGTAAAGAAAAACGGTTTTTCCTTTACCAAGGAAATCCGTAGTGAAGTTCCCTTTACCAACGGAAGCGACAGGCGACCTCCGGGGATTCCGTCTCTGAATTGTGTCAACAGTGTTGACACAAATGTGCCAGCCTCGGGAATTACAACAGAGCCCCGTCCCGGTCCAGCTCCCTGAAGAGCGGGATCCAGCGTGACATGAACCACACTGACAGGAAGGCCACGGCTATGCCGACAACCGCCCCAGCGACCACGTCTGTGGGCCAGTGGACGCAGAGATACATGCGGGACACCCCGACGAGGATGGCGTATGCCATGGCTGCAGCGCCCCACCTCCTGCTGTGTATCAGCAGAGCGGTCGCACCGGCGAAGGCCGAGGCCGTGTGCCCGGAGGGGAAGGACCAGGAGTCCGGCGCCGGGACCAGGAGTTCGAAGTCCGAGACGTCGAACGGGCGGTCCCTGCACACCAGGGGCTTGACGACCAGGTCGACGATGATGTACGCGGCTATGACCGACACGATCACCGACACGCCGCACCTCCTCCATCTGCGGGAGCAGGTCATCAGGAAGCCCAGTACGAACCACACCAGGCCGGAGGTGGCGCTGTACGTGATGCCGACCATGATAGGGTCCAGCACGGGACCGTGGACGGAATCGAACCACCGGAGGATGTCGAGCTCCCACATGAGACGTGCCAGTGCGGGACAGGATATAATGGGCGCGGACGGACGCTCCGCGCCCCCGGACGGTCATCCGGACCTGTGCGCCGAGTCGAGCAGCGACTTGCATCTCGCGTAGAGGTCAACCGTCGGCTGGGTGGTCGCCCATCCCGGCTCCGCGACGACGATGTCCAGGTGGTTCCTCCCCTTCAGCTTCTCCAGGTCCTCGTCGTAATGGGCGTCGTCGCCGATCCCGTTGTCGAGCTTCAGCATGTGCTGGTAGTTGCCGAGGCTCAGGAGCCACCTCGTGTAGCCGTCGCGGCCCGGCTCAATCCCGAGGACCTCCATCATCTCCGGCGTCATGTGGCTCATCATGCCCTCGTACTCGCGGTTGTTGGCCATCAGGAACTCGTCGTTGTTGGCCACCATGGCCGGGAACATGTAGAGGTACCCGGTGTACTTCTTCTGCATCTCCAGATACCTCGGGCCTCCGCCGACGCAGACGCCGACGCAGTCGTCGCAAGGGCACCCGTCCCTGTCGCGGAACATCTCCGAGGGCTTCAGACCGTTCTTCTCGCACCATTTCGGGATGTCCCAGTGGTACGTCCCGCATGTCCCCAGATAGAACCCTATGGCATCCACGTAGGGCTGCATCCTGGTGGCGATGTCCTCGGTCTTGGACCTGAGCTCCTCCGGGACCGAGTGCAGGCCCAGGTTCATCAGGTAGACCAGGAGGTTGAACCTCCCCTCCGTCGGGACGTACCCCCCGGAGAGGGCGTCCTCCTCGCCCATGGTCCTGTAGGGAATCGAACGGGCGTCCAGCTGCTCGCGGAGGGGGCCCTCGTTCCCCGTGTCGATAATGGTTATGTCCTTCTCGTCCGTGTCGTCCTTCAGACTCCAGACGAGGTTGTCCACCAGCATGGGGCATCCGATGATCCCCAGAACACCTTCGGTCATGGATACATGATTCCATGACGGCGTATTTATCCTGGCCAGTACCCCGGATGTAACCACCCCCGTCGTGGCGCTCCTGGCGGACAATCCTGCAGCCGACGATTCACTTAGCAAAAATATCCACACCTCAATATTTAATGCACATAATCATCAGTTTTTGTTGTAATTTTATGTATGAATCATACACTTTTTACAGGAAAAAGATGCAACATTTTGATATATCCATCAGGCGATGCATATGACATGTGGCGCAAGGCCTACGATCTGCTGCTCGAGTGGAAGGACCGTGAGGACAGGATGCCCCTGATCGTCCGCGGGGTGCGCCAGTGCGGCAAGACCTACATCCTCAGGAGGTTCGGGGAGGAACAGTACGGGAACATGGTCTACGTGAACCTCGAGTCGGAGAAGGGCATGCACCGGGTCTTCGACCGCGACCTGGACCCCAGGAGGATAGTTCGCGACATAGCGTCCATCAAGGGCGTCGACATCTCCGAGGGCGACACCCTGCTCGTCCTGGACGAGATCCAGGCATGCCCCGACGCCATCACATCCCTGAAGTACTTCTGCGAGGACGCGCCCGGATACCATGTGGCCGCGGCGGGATCTCTCCTCGGGGTGGCCCTGGCCAGGAAATCGTCGTTCCCCGTCGGCAAGGTCGACATGATGACCATGAGACCTATGGACTTCGATGAGTTCCTCGTGGCCGCCGGCCACAGGACGGTCGTCGACCGTCTGATGGAGACCGGTCCGTTCGATTCCTCCCAGGCTCTGATCGACCTGCTGGAGCAGGAGTACCTCCGCTACCTGTTCGTCGGGGGGATGCCCCGTGCCGTGAAGGCGTGGGTGGACGGCAGGGGGGAGGAGGCCGTGAAGGAGGAGCAGGACCGCATCCTGACATCCTACGACTCCGATTTCCTGAAGCATGTGCCGGACGACCACGGACCCAGGGTCAGCAGGGTATGGGAATCTGTGCCCCAGCAGCTCGCAGCCGAGAACGGGCGGTTCTTCTACAGCCATGTGAAGGGCAGCAGGAGGGCATCGGACCTGGAGGACGCCGTGCAATGGCTCACCGATGCCGGCCTCCTGTACAGGGTCCGTGCCGCCGATTCGCCCGGGATCCCCCTGGACTCCGTCCCGGACGGGAGACTGTTCAAGCTGTACGTGTGCGACGTTGGCCTCCTGTCCAGGATGGTGGGGGCGGAACTGCCCATGTACACCTACGACTCCGTAAGGGGCAGGACGGATCCAGACTTCAGGGGAGCCGTGGCGGAGAACTACGTGCTGAACGAGATCGTGTCTGGGTTCGAGAGGACCCCCAGGTATTGGAGGAACGGAAGGTATGAGCTGGACTTCCTGGTAGCCGTGGGGACGGATGTGGTCCCGGTGGAGACTAAATCCGGATGGAAGGTGAGGGCGACCAGCCTGAAGGAGTACATCGACAGGTACTCGCCGGAGAGGTCGGTGGTGCTCTTGATGGGGCCTCCGGAGGACGGGCGCGTGACGAAGCTCCCGCTGTGCCTGGCGTGGATGATGAAGGATGTGGTGGGGAGAGATCAGAGTAACTCCACACCGGTTCAAGACTGAATGACTACAGGACGCGGGTCTGAGATAAACGGCTGGACACTGCAACTTATGGAATTCTTTGAATCCGATACGGGAGAACACAAAACCGGATAAGCATCCGAACGTACATATCAGAACAGGTCGCTTCACGATAGTAGAACCACAGCGATGATGCGTCTGCCGATTGGAGCCGAAGCTCACTGAGTGCATCATTGTACGGGGGTGTACCGGCCCATGATTACCGGATGATGTGTCCATAGGTCATCCCACGTCGATCATCTGGACTGCATACCTTTCCTGAGATGCTCCGCCATCCCGGGATCTGTGCAGTAGACGTAGCAACCCTTCATCCCGCGGGTCATGAGAACCTTGTAAGTGTTCTTTATGATCCTGTCCGCGACCGTGTACGCCTCATCCGGATCGGGATAGGAGCTCTTCAGACCCCGCAGTGATTGGTCCGTCCTCGCCCTCTTGGAAGCATCCGTCACGACGGCCCCGTCGGAGTAGCGCATATCGTCACCGATTATCACGCCCACGTAGTCGAACTCCAGCCCCTGGCAGGTGTGTATGCATCCGATTTCGTTGATGGACCCCTCATCTATGGCCCAGGTGCCCGTGTTGCTCAGGTTCCAGCTCATGCCGAAACCCGTCCCGGGGATGGTCACGTCGTGGACGTCGGTGTCGTCCTTCCCCTTGGATATCCAGTCCCAGCAGTATCCTGCGACCAGCCTCGACCTGTTGTTGCCCTCGTTCCTCTCCTCGATGGCCGCCCGCAGCTCGTTCGGATCGTCGTACACCCTGAAATCGAACCCCCCGACCCCATCGTCGAAGTCGAGATTCGCCGTCTCGTGGATCTGGAGGATGTTGTCCAGCCATGACATGTATCCGTCGGACCCCGAGCAGCGGAACTGGGAGTCCAGCTCCATCTCGGTCACCGGTGCGCCGAACATCTTCGCGTACCTTCTGATCTCGTCCACGGTACCTATGTCCTTGAGGGTGACCCTCTGGTCCTCGTCGATGAAGAAGACCGACAGCTTCGCTGCGCGTATGATCTCCATCACCTGGTTCTCGCCCAGGTTCTGGTACAGCCCGCTCCTCTCGTTGAGCCTGTGCGCCTCATCCGCGAGGAGGACGTCGAACGCGTCCGGAACCGCATCCACGAACTTCCCGGAACCGACGAACAGCTTGTCGACCCTGCTGCGTCCCCTCTTGGCACCCTTGAGCCTCTGCCCGTAGACGTTCCTGGGGGCGGAGTTCTTGGACACGTACAGGGCCGACATCCCCATCGAGGTGATCTCCGACAACAGGTTGACCGCGAGGACGGACTTGCCGGTGCCGGGGCCGCCTCTGACCACGAGCACCCTCTTGTCCCCTCCCCTGGCTATGGCCCTCGCCTGATGCAGGATGTCCTCGTGGACCACTTTCTGGGTGTCAAGGAGGACAAACTCCTGGTTCCCCTCCATCATGGACGACAGGACGTCCTGGAGAGATTTGGAGGGTTTGAGACGCCCGCGGTCGAGGATGAATATCGTCTCTCCGCCATCGCCCTTCCTTATGAACCTCTCCAGGAAGCCGCGGAGGTCGGATCCCTGGTGCTTGGTGAACATGGGGGCCAGCCCCAGATACTCCGAGTAGATGTCGGAGCAGAGTGGGTCAGGCACCTCGGGGACGTAGTTGTGGAGGCAGGCACAGGGGGACAAGACGACTCCCATCTCACGGACGTCCTCGTTGAAGTCCTCGATCGCCTCGGCATAGGACCAGGCCTGGTACGATGGATGTGCCACCTCGTGAATTCCTCCGCCCACGACGGTGCGGACCACCCCGTCCTTCCCGGGAACGGCCTCGGCGGACGACCACTGCTTCAGCTCCACTATGACCGCGGCGTTGTGTCCGGACTCGTTCAGACCCGTGACTATGAGGTCTACACGCTTTGACGTGTAGGGTATGCCGTACTCGATGGCGATGCCCGCATCCGCAGGGATCGATGACGACCCGATGATGTTGCCCATGTACGTGAGAGAGTTGCGCCATGCACGCAGTTCGGATTCGGGGGTCCCGCGGCCGAAACGACTCATCATCAGCGATTCCAGCTTCTCGTCCAGAACGCCGTTTACTATGTCGTCGATGAAATCGGACTTGGTGGAGCTGTAGATTATCATCTGCACCTTCATCTTCGAACTGATATGTAATCACGACTGGGACGATTATCTAGCATAATCATGTCGTTCTGACAGATGGTTGATTCGAACCAGAAATCCATGATTCAGATCTTAGATAGGCTCTAAATTTCACATCTATGTCCAAGACGAAGTTTCAGTCAATTGACGATCGATGAGAATCAACACACCCCATAATAATGGGGAACTTGTCCTCGGCATATTGCTCTCCGAGAACAGTAGCGGTTCATCCCCACGTATGTGGGGAACTTGCAATCATGAATCGACTGGTTCTGTTATGATTATCTCAACACGACTATGGCCTCAACGCTTCCACTAACCATGAGGCTCTCTTATAATCTGTTCGACCCCCACGTGTGTGGGGAACTCAGGTATTGGAGAGACGTGAGGTACGAAGTGGACGTTTCATCCCCATGTATGTAGGGAACTCCTCATGGCAGCGACCGCGTGCTCATGTGCCTTCGGTTCATCCCCACATGCGTGGAGAACTCGAGAACCTCACGCCGATCTGTCGCCGAGGGGCGGTTCATCCCCACATGCGTGGGGAACTCTCGATCACAGCCGTTCCGTTCCGGTCGACGATCGGTTCATCCCCACATGCGTGGGGAACTCGCGTCGGACTCGCTGGCTGCCTTGACGCGGTACGGTTCATCCCCACATGCGTGGGGAACTCATATCCATCGTCGTCACGGACGGGAAGGATGACGGTTCATCCCCACATGCGTGGGGAACTCGCCGTGCTTGCCTGGAACGTGAACGGCTCGACCGGTTCATCCCCACATGCGTGGGGAACTCTGAGGTTCACACGGACCGCATTTTCATAAGGTCGGTTCATCCCCACATGCGTGGGGAACTCCTCTGGATGTCGGCAACGGCGTCGGTCAGCTTCGGTTCATCCCCACATGCGTGGGGAACTCTACCAGCACCGACAAGGCTCACATTGTCACTGGCGGTTCATCCCCACATGCGTGGGGAACTCGTCACGGCGTCGCTGGAGTATGTGGCGATGACCGGTTCATCCCCACATGCGTGGGGAACTCTCCAAGGTGGACAACGCCGGGAACATGAGCAACGGTTCATCCCCACATGCGTGGGGAACTCGAGGGGTAGGTCAGATTGGCCACAGGTGCGGTCGGTTCATCCCCACATGCGTGGGGAACTCCGAACATATAGATGAGCTGTTCGCAGTGCTTCCGGTTCATCCCCACATGCGTGGGGAACTCTCGACGTGAACTTATCGAATTCGATATCCCTTCGGTTCATCCCCACATGCGTGGGGAACTCTAGTCTTCGGCTTTCCAATCATGGAATATGTACTGTTCATCCCCACATGCGTTGTGAACTCGATGGGTTCCGTCAGATGGTGGACAGAGGCTCCGGTTCATCCCCACATGCGTGGGGAACTCATGGAGGGGAAATGGTTTGTGGTGCTTAATTCACGGTTCATCCCCACATGCGTGGGGAACTCTGGATCCGGCAGCGTTGGTTATGAAGAATAGCCGGTTCATCCCCACATGCGTGGGGAACTCGTGAAGAGCTTCGTTCTGGGTCTGTGGGATTCCGGTTCATCCCCACATGCGTGGGGAACTCATCATGGCCATCGTCATCGGTGTCCTCGCTGTCAGTTCATCCCCACATGCGTGGGGAACTCGAGAATCGAAAGCGCAGTGTCCATCGTTGAATCGGTTCATCCCCACATGCGTGGGGAACTCCATTCGGGTATCCACACAGTTGCATCAATCCACGGTTCATCCCCACATGCGTGGGGAACTCTGCGGGTCCTTGAGCTGGCTGAGTCCTCCGTACGGTTCATCCCCACATGCGTGGGGAACTCACCTCATCTCATTCACCTTTCCCTATCCTCATCGGTTCATCCCCACATGCGTGGGGAACTCCACGCCTCATCTCGCGCGACTCCGTGAATGTCCGGTTCATCCCCACATGCGTGGGGAACTCTCGGTCGTCTCCTTGACGATCCTCACAGAAATCGGTTCATCCCCACATGCGTGGGGAACTCAACACCCTCTCTGCGTCTCCTGCGATGATGTCCGGTTCATCCCCACATGCGTGGGGAACTCTATACTTACCTTTTCCATAGAGGACCGGGACTCGGTTCATCCCCACATGCGTGGGGAACTCTCCGGCAGTGTCTCCGTTTCCTCATGCGTTCTCGGTTCATCCCCACATGCGTGGGGAACTCGACCCTTTCAGTTCCTCGATTTTCGGACAGTCCGGTTCATCCCCACATGCGTGGGGAACTCTCCACGAGCATAGAGTGGAAATGGGACGGTTCCGGTTCATCCCCACATGCGTGGGGAACTCACGCACAGGTCTCCGTCGTGGGTGACTGAAACCGGTTCATCCCCACATGCGTGGGGAACTCCATACAGGACCGACGACGACACGGACCACGTTCGGTTCATCCCCACATGCGTGGGGAACTCATGTTGACGTTGATCCATCCGACCCCGATCTTCGGTTCATCCCCACATGCGTGGGGAACTCGTTTCCTTATGAGCGGTCTTAATCGTGCTACTCGGTTCATCCCCACATGCGTGGGGAACTCGCCCGCTTGATGCGCTTGGCTCCTGCGGGGTTCGGTTCATCCCCACATGCGTGGGGAACTCCCAATGGGGGTATGAATACCAACGATACCCATCGGTTCATCCCCACATGCGTGGGGAACTCTGGTTACTGTTAAGGTCTCTGAAACCTATGACCGGTTCATCCCCACATGCGTGGGGAACTCTGTTGAGAGGTTGTATAGGTGAAGCTCTTGGACGGTTCATCCCCACATGCGTGGGGAACTCTATCTTAGTTATATAGAAGATTAAACTTAATCTATTTTCGACAGCATTTTGATTCCATCGATGTTCGAAACGATCCTCTTCGTATCCCCTATCGCTCTGATGTCGAATCCGAACTCCTTCCTGCTGGTCGACCATGCCATCATCGCTGAACCTTTGCCGATGTTCTGACATACTGTTTCCCATATCCATTCACGAAGCCTGGAGTTGCAATCCACCAGGTACACCCCGGGTTTCAATTCGAACATCCATAGCGACAACCTCCCCCTGAGACGGTTCGGAGCGTTCTCGATAATCAGAACCATCATAGCATCTGCCCTCGTCGGATGAGAAATCTGGACTCGGGACAACCCCATCGACATCATCGGCCTCCAATCCGGAGAATATCGAATTGATCAACGGGACCAGGGATTCCAGCGTATGTCTGCGTGCGAACATGTCCCTGCATTCATGACGGACATGCGTCTCGAAATCCTCCCTCTGCTCCGATGCCACCTTGAATGCCACAGGGACAGCAGTCTCGTATTTGATCAGGTCCGCAACGTCGTAAACGAACGACCTGGGTCTGCCGGTATGCACGAATCCGATGGCCGGAGAGTAACCTGCGATGAGGATCGCTGCTTCCGAGAGACCATACAGACAGGATGTTGCGGAGCTGATGCATCTGTTGATTGGATCGGCGCTTCTCCAATTCGCAGCATCGTACCTCCTGCCGTTCCATTCGACTCCGTATTCGCGTGAAAGCTCGGCATAGATCCGCTTCACCCTCGCGGCCTCCTTCCCGCGCATCTGCTCCACGCTCAACCCCGGGTCCAGGCTCTCCTCGAACCTGTACTGGTACATCCGACGTATCACCTCCAGACGGCATTCCGGTATGAGGGCTGCCCGCGCCTGGTTCAGAAGCCTGTCGCATCTGCTTCCGCCCGGCATCCCTGCAGAATACAGGCGGATGCCACCCTCGCCTGTCCAGATGAGGAGACAGCGCACATCGGCAGCCAGGGACACCGCCGCATGAGTGATGGTGGTGCCGGGACCGAGCATTATGCATGCCAGACCTGCCACTGGTATGGTGGTCCTGACACCGTTGACATCCCTGAGGACGAATGCACCGTCCTGGACATCCAGGATCCCGTACTCGACCGAAATGTACGTGCTCCTGTCCTTCAACGGAACCACACATGTGCGTATCGGGATCATGGACGCTTTATCATCAGCATGCCACAGCCGAATCCCTTGGCCGATCCGATGCCGTTGTACAGGGCTCTCTCGAATGCCTCAGGATCCGTGACTCTGAGATACCCCTCCACGACGACCGTGGAGAACGTTATCTTCTGGACACCGGCCTTGTAGGACTCGTTGCGCCTGTAGGCTGAGATCTCCAGCTCGGGACCCTCCACCGGCTCGAAACCATTCAGAGCCCCCTTTCTGACGAACCACTCCGTCACGGATCCCTGGATGATCGCCCTCATGTCGACAGGTTCCCCGGACTCGCGCATCTTCCGTTTGAGGTCCATGACGACATCGTGACGCTGATGCTTGCCAGTGTTGTCATTGGCCACCGTGGGATTCACGCATGTGTAGAACCTGTAGATGTCACCGTCGTGGATGATGGGCTCGTACCTCTTCACCTCTACCATCCAGTTCCCCGTATCGCACCTCGGTTCACGTGCCGACACACAGTAGATCGTCCTGCAGCCGTCCATCATGCAGTACACGTAATCCCTGGAACCTTCGGGATTGTCTGGGAACATGGACCATACCTCCTTGTGAACGGGGTATGCTCCCTTGGCCATCCTCGCGCCTATGTCCTCGATGCCCTTGCGGGTGATCGTCATCCTGCTGAAGTAGTGCGTCACTGCCTCACCGCCACATACTCGTACTCGAGCCTCCCGTCGAACTGCCATTTCACATGATCGGCGTCATCGTCGTAACGTCTGCTGACGGACACGGGATCGAAACCGTCGACATCGAAAGTCGAGTAGATCCTCATGCCGTTGTGCTTTCCGAGATACGAGGCATCCTCGAACTCCGGTCTGAGGAATGGATTCAGTGCCTTCTCCACCACCAGGTCGTACAGACGGTCGAAGTGCAGTACCTCGGGACACATGGGGAACGACAGAGGGCATGACTTCCTTCCCAGGTACACTGTGAAACGTGGTCTCTCCAGAGCCGTTTTGAACGTTTCCAGATTCTCATCGTTCTCGTGGATCGGGATCACGAAGATCGTGTAGTACCCGTTGCACACATACTCCCTTTCGGACAGTATGGTGTTCTGCTTCTCACGGAGGAGTTCGTTCCTCCTGTATCCGCCCCTTATCACCTCTGTCCTGTTGGGGACGGGGGCCGTCCCAACCGTATGGTAGTCCACAACCTTGGTCGCACCATCCGCACAGGCGACGACGTACTCGTAGTCCCGGAACAGCCGGCCCTGCGAATCCACATCTTCGCGGTCGATCCCCAGGGCGGCGGACATGATCCCCACGATTGCTGATTTCGTGGGATGCATGTCACTGGTCCTGTAGGAGCCCATGAACGCGTTTCCCCAGCTCTCCATGGCCCCACTGACGTGGAACACCAGACATCTCATGGGACCAACTCATTGGAGGAATGAAGCCAGGCCCTCGAACGACCCGGTCCCGGTCGATACGTCCATCTCGTAGCTGTCGTCATAGCACATCCCGAAAACGGAGTTCATGTTGGACTCTGTCCTCCTGATGCTGTCTATGGCCTCCTTCAGCATGTCGTCGCCCCTGATGGGTTTGAGGAAGGCCGAGGACAAGGACCTCGGCTGCCTGTCTCCCTTCTCGACGAGGATGTAGGACGCGTATGCGCGGGAAGCGAAGGTGTTCTGCTTCCCTGTCGGACTTACGGTTGCAGAGGTCTCGATCAGCTTCAGGAGTGCCTTCCTTGCAAGCTCCTCCGATCCGAGATTCTTCGTCAGGAGTTCGAAATCCACACAGATGTACATGTAGAACAGTCCCGCACCGAATCCCAGCTCGGACAGATGGCCGGCTCCCTGATCGTCGTCGCCGGAGAGGTCGTCGACCGCGGTGAAGAAATCATCCTCGACGACGCCTTTGTGGACGGTGAAGGCATGGGCCACCTGGACGGCCGCCTCGCAGTTGAACCTGGCATCGTTGGCCACCATCCTCCCGAACATTGCAATGTCCACGGGGAAATCGCTCTCTGAGAGCATATCCGGTACCTCAGGCTTCTCCCCCTGGGAGATCCGGGCCATGAGCTCGTCGACACGGTCCAGCTCTGCCGGTGAGTAATGGAGAAGCTGTTTCTTCTTCTCCTTCTTCTTTCCCTTCTTGTCGTCGGAATCGTCCGAATCGTCGTCGGCAGATGCCTTCTGACTGCGGAAACGGTCGTCTATCGATATCCCGTACTCTTTGGCGATCTTCCTGTCCACAGTCTGCCTGGTGACAGCCGTACCTCCGGAGATGAGTTCCTTTAGGGTCATCCCCTTCTCCAGAGCCTCCTGGATGTACTCGGACAGCTTGTTGGTGCGAATCCCCATCTCCGGGAACGCTTCGTGCATCACATCGCTGACCCTCCAGGCTCTCTTGAGACTCTGCGATGATATCCTCAATCTGGTGGAGTCCCCCATTCTGACGGTTTTCGGTCTCTGCAGGTCATCCCTGTTGAGATTGGAGGCGGGATACGATATCAGTTCGTGTATCTGTACATATTTCATCTTCATCACTCTTCCTTAGACTTGTTGTTTGAAAGGTAGTATTCTTCGATCCATCTCTTCTGAGAGATCTTGCTGTCACTGTTCCAGAAGCGGAATGTTATGGCGATGTCACGGACGTTCCCCTCCGATCCGATCATGGGAAGGACCCTGATCAGCTGCCTCACCGCCTCCTCCGAATCTGACTCTATGATGCGGCGGAACCTCAGTTCCGACACAGTGTGCTCGGATTGACTGTTCTTGCGGCCCATCATCCTTGGAACTGAATCCTTACGGTCTGCATCCACATGGCACAACGCCATGGCTATGCAGGCCAGGTCATCCCGCATGACGTATGGCACCCTGGCCACGAGATCGTAGAACCCCTCGTTCATCATGATCCCCAGAGTGTCAGCCTGGCGTCTCATCCTGGCACGTTCACCGGGATCCCTCTGAAGCGATAGCCACCACCTGTAGACCTCTTCTTCGAATTTGGCCTCGTTGTTCATTCCTTGCTCAACTCCTTCATCATGGATCTCTTGGACAACTGTCTGGAAAGATTCGACCTCTCCATCACCGCTTTGCCGTAATCCTCCAATGGAACTGTCTCTGTTACCTCGTCGAATACTCTGAACGCGACCTCACGCATCTTGACAATCCAATTCTCGATGATCTGATCCAGCTCCTCCGGCGAATATTGAGACACCGCGATGATGAATGCGGAATCGCATGCCGACCAGAAGTTGGAGGAGATCGAACTCTTGTCGACCGCGTCACCTAACGTCTTCTTCAGAGCATCGAGCATGCTTCTCTCTGTCTTCTTCGACAACCTGATCAGATCACGGACGTACAGATCGAATGCGCCCTCATCACCGTAACCGGTGTAGACGGGTACCATGACATCCACCCAGCACTCGGGAAGTGCCTGCTTGTTTTGATATCCGTTGATCCAGAGCCTTGGCTCGGAATGGAGGATGTCGGACAGGTCATTCTTGTTATCAGACATCTGGGATGCGTTGAGGGACGGGCGCGCGAAATCCTGTCCATGATATACGAGGGCCGACCATTGATGGAAATGGCTCAGATCCCGGCTCATCAGCTTATGCAGGGTTCTTCCGTCCTTGGTAACATACGTCGGGGACAGAGGATGTATCCAGGACGGATACTCGTTCCCCTTGTTCATCTCTTTGAATGAGTAGATGCATTCACATTCCCGACCGCATACAGAACATGTTCCAGGCGATGGTTCGTCCAACATTATCCTGCGCACCATCGACCATATGATCGCAAGAGGGCTGTTGTCCTGCGGATGGACAGGACCAGCGCAGTGACCATTGGCCCAGACAAAGGGATTGGCAGAGGGGTCCTGGCCTCCGGTGCGTTTCAAACGTTCCGATGTCAGGACGTTCAGATACACGTTCTGCCACAGGGTCTTCCCACGGATTAATGCGGTGATGGCGGATGATCCACGTGCCGATGCTCTGAGTCCTGCACCTCCCATAGGGGCAATCGCCTGCATTGCCGTCAGGGCAGCCGATGAACAGGAAAGACAGAGGGCCCCGCCGCTCCGTCCCTTGATGAAGAAGTCCTTCCCCAACTTCATCGTGTTCTCACCCGGATTGGTTATCAGCAATCCCACTATCCCCTTGTTGGGTGCAGACGAAACCGAGGCATCCTGCATATAGCGTGGCCAATCCCCCAGAAGCTCGAACTTGTCTTCAATGGGAGCCATGAGCTCATGCATCTCATCGGCATCCGGAGGCCCCTCCAGACGATCCAACCATTCATCATCGTCCTTCGGGGTGTATATCGTCTGATACAGTCCCACCAGGAACTGATATACCGCCGAGTTGAAGTCCGGTCTCTCGAACGCAAGGTCGATCAACGCGATATCCGACCTGCTGATTTCCCATGGCGATATGTATACGACGCCGCCTTCGTCTGTTACAGCTGGAATCCAGCGCTCCTCGATCAGATTATACATATCTTGCCCCCCTCGTGTTGTCGTACAATATATGTTTACTATTACTAAAACCTTTGAACGTCTCTGAGGACGTCTCGTGCAGAACCACGGCTTTGACATGGGTCCATCTTCTGCCGAACGGATTGTCCACGGATTCGTCGCACTTGTCCCTGCGGAGACGTATTACACTCGTCTCGGGAAGCCCTGAAAGCGGGACGAGATGTCCATCTGCCTCCACAGTGAGCATATACGTCTCAGTTCTACCATCATCCTCGCGTGTTGCAGGGATGGTGCAGTCATCCCACCCCGTTTTGCCGAACATCTCTGACTCGAATCCATAACTCTGTTTCAGGTTCAGCATGATATTGGATGAGCTTGATTCAGACCCCATGGATTCGTTTACGAACTTCATGTAGTTCTCATGGAACGGACTGCCCTCCCGTGGTGAAGAGTATGCACTTTCCACCAGGCCCCTGTAATCCCCGGGTATCCGGACATCACGATCCAGCAACAGTTCTGCCGTCTTCCATAAGGAGTAGTGATTGCGATAAACGAACGAAGCCTTTGGAAATCTGTCCGAATACCAATCTGGAGAGGGATTGTCGGTGAAGGGCGGTCCGAAGATGACGACTTCTGGACTGAGTCCTCTTGCACCGAATCTCTGCATACGGCCCATGCGTTGGATTACCGAGTCCATCGGGGAGAGGTCGGAGAACAACCTGTCGAATGATATGTCCATGGATTGCTCTATCACCTGAGTGCCTACGACGATCAGACCTGTTTCGATGTGTGCATCCTTCCCGCAACTGTCCATGACGGTGTTCTCGATTCTCGTCCTGTCTGCCACGGTGAATCTCGAATGGATCAGGATGACAGGGACGTCGGCACGATCCTGAAGCGCATCATACGTTTCTATTGCGCTGTCCACCGTGTTCCTAATCACACCTATCCTGAAACCGGCCTTCGAGAGATCCAGTATCTCCTGCAACATCGACCCCTCGTCCGAGGTGTATCTCACGTGCACGACACGTTCGCTCCGATGAGATGGTTCGCAAGACACCTCCCTGTAACCTTCCGTATCGCATATCGTGACCAGCGGGTAGCTATCCGAAAGGTCCCTGACCGGAACATTGTAAGACGACAACAACCGCCTCCTCATCATGGACGGGAGTGTCGCCGAGAGCAACATCACCGGGATCGAATACAGTCTGCAAGCCGATACCAATCCGCATATCAGGTTGAACGTGTAGGCATCGAACGAATGCACCTCGTCGATGACAAGGACATGCCTGGACAGTGAGAGCAGCTTCAAAGGTTCATAGCGAACTGGCAGGATGGCCTGAATCGCCTGATCCACGGTGCATACCGATATGTTGGCAAACATGGATTTGTTGCTCCCTTCCGAATACCACCCGCGAACATCCGATACTCCTTGCGATTCCAGAAAGTACTTCGATGATCCGTGGATGAGCGACGTGCTGCATCTGTTGCCGAACAATGTACCTTTGATAGACTCCAACCGCGTGAACATCATGTTTGACGTGGCTCTTGTCGGAAGGGCATATGTCATCCCATCACAATTATGAGAGGACATGCTCCTGGATGCCCATATCAGAGAGGCTTCCGTCTTGCCGCTTCCAGTCGCATCCTCCACTATTGCCATCATCGCACAACCGGATTCTGATTCGGCCATCAACATCTGGATGGGGCTGAGCTCGAAGTCGAATATGCCACGGTAATCCATACTGCCTGGCATCTGCGACAGAAATATGCCAAGCACATCGTCCCCTATGATCCTCCTGGCGATATTCTCGGAATCATTGCGATATTCGAGGAGGCTTATCGCATCCCCCTTCCATGGATATATGGATTCATCCGAGGCAATCCAGTCCGACAATGAGATCAAACCTGCTATCAACGAGGTGACCGACCTGTACTCTTCGGATTCCAAAGCCTCTGATGACAGATATGAATCCAGAGGATAGAGGTTGGAGAGATGCTCAATCACTATGGAGGCATCAGCGATTTCACCCTGTTCTCTGAACATCAGAAAGAATTCGGATTCATGGCGGTTCCAACCAGAGGGTGAACCATGGTGCATGGTCGATGCTCTGATGAGATCACGTATTGATCTACGGATACGACGTGTGGTGCCCCTCTCCTGACCTATGAGATACTGTACGATCCTGTTTTCAAATCCATCAGAGGTGAGGAGCACATAACCCATCAGATCATGACGGTAGCTTCTGCCCTCCTGGTTCTGGTATTGAAACAAATTGCTTACTTTTCCTATATCATGAAGAGCTGTAAGAAATCTCACGGATTGGAGTGCCACATTGCATTCGACACCCAGTGCGCTTGCAATAGTTTTCAGGAGTCTTTGGTCCTTTTTCAGAATCTCTGCACATATTGATGCAGAATCGACCATGTGGTATTCGAGAAGATGGACTGACGACTCGCAATCAGATTTCTTGCCCCATAGCTTCAAGGGAATGATGTTGTCGCCACCAGCCGTCATACGATTCCACTCTCCTCAGTCTATATTTTTTCACGATTATAATATCATTATTTTGTAATATTTGTAGTACTGGTAATTTTTGTAATCATTGATTTCGACTTCATAGCCTTCCACTCCGATTTATTAGAAGGTCATTACGTATTACTGATTATCAGACAATAGTAGCTTCCTATATTTTGTTTGCTGTTAAATTTAGGTAAAAAAACCTATTATTTCGTTGATTCATCGCGTTCACGAGGTAGAAGTGCCGTGATCCTGGCCATTCTAGGCATCGACAGCAACTCCAGAGAAGGAGGATCTATACTCTTCCATGATAGTGATTCTGATTCCGATCGCCATAGTATGCCTGCTCCGTGTTGGTGGACTCACAGTCCCCCCAACCTCCCGTGGGACCCGGCAATCTCCACCGTGTCCGAGAGTCTCCTGACGAACCTATAACAGAAGTCGGCTTTCGGACTGTCAGTCCAGGAATCCCCGCCCATTACTTGCAGAAGAACAAGTTTTGCTATTTATGTAGATTTATGGTCCGTCAGTTTTACCATATGTGTATTTTTACTAGGTGACTTCTAAAATAGACGTATGCAACAGCAACTTCGCTTCCGAAATCGAAAGCCGTGAACCCGTGAAGACTCTCACCCAGACATCCTATGTCATGTCCTCGTTTCTTCAGAAGACTATAGTCGCGTCCGTATTGAGACGTGATGTAGATGCTCAGAGTCATGAGTTCATCTCGCGGATGTACTCATCGTAGGTCATCCCCTTGGAGTCTTTTTCCATGAGCAATCTCTCCGCCTCCTCCATCGCTGCCACCGTGGTCGCATTGGGAACGTCGACATTTACCTCGATGGGCAACCCCCCATGAAAGTACATACACATTCCATCAATCATATTTAAAATATTCTATAATATCAGTAATTTTCAGTAAACTTATTATATTATTACTGAAAATAATCAAACATGCTTGTGGAATTCAGGGCAGGGAACATCCTCTCGTTCGATGAGCAGCAGTCGATCAGGACCGCAACGCCCAGCATCTGCAAAGGCACATCATACGGAAGATGCTCGAAGACCATAACGGTCCTCGGACCCAATTCATCTGGAAAGAGCAACCTGGTCCGGACCGTCGGGATCGCCAGGGACCTGGCCATGAACAGGAGAGTGAATACGAGGGGCCTCCGCTACGGGGAGTACCGCGGCATGGCACGCGATGGGAACAGCCACCTGGAATTCGTCGTACGCACAGGCGAAGACACTCTTGCGTACGGCATCGAGGCCGACCTCGGGACCGGTGCCGTCGCCGAGGAGTGGCTGTACAGACTCTCCCCCGAAGGCGACATCCCCGTCTACGAGATCGGCTCCGACCACCCTGCAACATCCGGCCGCCGCACCGCCCTGGCCGACATGGCCGCCGACGGCTGCACAGAGGCGTCTGAGGTCATGGGGTGGCTGTCTGACTCCCTGGTGGTCGTGTCGGGGAGGGACCCGAAGGTGTCCGTCCCGGTCAGGGACGGCTTCATCGAGTCTCTGGGACGCGACCTGGAGCGCCTGGACACCGGGATCGGTCGCGTGGAGGCCGTCCACGACATGACCGTCGCCCCTTCCGGCCCGGATCAGCGTCACGACGTCATGGTCACCGACATCCGCTCCGGCACGGCCACAATCATACATCCAGATGGTAGCGCGTCGGAACTGGGGTTCGTGCACGAGCACGGGCACGTCTCCAGGTTGCACGGCGAGTCCCACGGGACCGCCAGGCTCGTCATGCTGCTGTCCCTGATGTCGGTGCCGTCCGGCGGGAGGACCGCGGTGGTGGACGACCTGGACATGAGCCTCCACATGCTGGCGGCCAGGGAGGTCCTGTCCGCCGCGAAGAGAGCCGAGGGCCTGCAGTTGCTGTGCACCGTGTCGGAGACGGACCTGGTCAGATGCGGCCTGGTGGGACACGACGGCATGGCCGTGATCGACATGCTCGGCGGCAGGGGCCGCAGAGGCTCGCAGATCCGCATGGTCTGCGACTACGGGGACGCGGCGGAGAACGTCTTCGACGACTATGCCGACGGCCGTTACGGCTCGCTGCCGATCTTCTCCGACCCTGTCCTGGAGTGATCCGATGCTCGTGTCGTTCTCCGTTCGGAACTTCGGCCCCTACGCCGACGGGGCCACACTGATGATGGTCCCCGGCGGCGGGCGCCTGAAGGGCGACCATGTTTACGACGGATTGCTGAGACATGCGGTGGTCTACGGCGCGAACGCGGCCGGGAAGACCCGGCTCGCGGACGCGGTGTCTATGCTCAGGGGGCTCTGCACCGACCCCCTCTTCCACACGGAATCCGCGGTGCACGGCTGGGACTCCGATGATGAGGTCACGTCGTTTGAGGTGCGCTTCACCGTCCGCGACGACATGTACCGCTACACGCTGGATGTGGAGCCCTCCCGTCGTGCGGAGGGGGTCCCGGTGACGTACCGCACCGTGGGGGAGAGCCTGCACGTGTCCTCCCCGATGGGGGACGAGCGCCCGGTTTTCGCACGCGGACCGGCCCCCGTGGATGACGGCGGCAAGCTCGGAAGGCTGCTGGCCGTCGACCGCGACGTGAGGTACGAGCTCGGC
>CALUHQ010000040.1 GCA_944320485.1 Candidatus Methanomethylophilaceae archaeon | reverse complement strand
AGCGGCGACGGTGGCCCTCTGAGATCCTCCGAAGTGGGTCTCCATGACGGCGGGGTAGCGCTCGTACATCTCGAGGGCGTAGGCGTTGATGTCGTCACCGAGTTTCATGATGCCGTCCAGGTCTGCGGGGTCCAGTTTGCAGAAGCCTCCGTACCTGGATTTGATCTGGTCGATGGCGTAGTAGACGTAGTCCTCGAGGATGTTGTCGGTGTACGCGGCGGTGGCGTACTGGGTGAATCCGACTCCACCGGACATGTATCCTCCCAGGTAGACCTGGTCGAAGACGGCGGCTCCCAGGGCGACGGCCTCGAGGGCGGCGCGTCCGGGGTCGTCGGGGTAGACACGGTCGGACTGGGCGATATCGGCCATGTATCCGAAGGGGATTCCTCCGGGCTCGTTGGGTCCCCTTGCACGCCTGGCGGGCATCATGGTTCCCATGTTGAGGGACTGGTGCTTCGCGGAGTAGGCGAAGTCGGCGATGGCGGCCTCTCCGGCTGCGAGTTTGTAGGCGGAGATGAAAGCCATGGAGATCTGCATGGCGGCGTGCCTGGAGACGGTAGCACCGTCCATGAGCCTTCCGACGATGGTCGGGACGCGCACGGCCTGCATGAGGGTCTTTCCGATCGCTTTCTTCAGCTGCTCGGCCTGCTCGGCGGGGAACAGCTTGTTGATGTCGATGACGAACCTGGGGTCGATCTCGTCGATGAGCTCGTCGTCTCCGGAGTAGACCTTGACGTAGGAGTCCCAGACGAGTGCGGGATTGACCTCGGCCATGTGCTCCTGAACGACCGCTCCACCGGGCATGGTGTGGTTGACGGTCTCGAGGTAGGTGTTGATGGTCTCGGGGGTGACCTCCTTTCCGAGCCTCCTCTCGATGGTCTGGTGAGGGGAGTCGAGTCCGACGAGGATGGTCCTCCTGATGTCGTCCCAGGCCTGCTGGATGGCGCAGTTGTTGACGCAGTGCAGGTCGTCCGCCTCGGCGAAGATGTCGGTGTGGGACAGCTGGTAGGGCATCCAGCTCCTCTGTCCGAGAGGCACTCCGATGTCCTCGTTCATCATGGGGATTCCGCGCTTCTTGGCGATCTCCATGGCGGTGTTCTGGAACTCTACCTTGGATTTGGACTGCTTCCATCCACCGTAGCAGTAGTACTTGGTGGACATGTCAGTCGGGTCTTCTTTGAATTTCTTCTTGCATGCTTCCATGAACAGCTTCTCTTTTCCTGCCATGGTAATCACTCTCCCTTAACGGTCCAGGGCTGGTAGCCTCCCAGGGTCCTCAGCTTGTGGATCCTGAGTCCGTACATGGTGACCTCTTTGTCGTCCCTCATGTCGACGCCGTCAGCTCTGAAAATGGTCGTTCTCTTCTTCAGGTCGGACATTGCGGCGGGTTTGCCGACGGAGATCCTCCTGTCGAGGGGGATGGCGACCTGGTCCTTCACGTAGACGACCTCTTTCTTCTGGTCGTCCCAGACGTACCTCTGCCAGCCGTCGAACATCAGTCCGTGCTCGTCGAGACGGCAGGCGTGTCCGTGAACGGTGGCTCCCCTGATTCCGGTCAGGGCGGGGTCGAAGGTCTCGTTGTCGATCATCTCTTTAGCCATGACCTCAAGGTCCCTCTCGCGGACCTCGATGATCTGCCTTCCGGAAAGGGTTCCGGTGTCGACTCCCCTGTACCTGGAGAGGTACATCCAGGCCCTCTGGTAGGGCGAGATGGGGGCGAAGTAGACGGAGTCGGTGAACTGGATGTACCTGACACGGTCTCCGTGCTTGGCACCCTCGATGGGCTCGACGAGTTTCCTGATGGGGCAGTCGGGCTCCTTGCCCTCCTCGATCGGGGGGTGGATGGACTTGTAGTCCTCTCCGGGGTTCCTGTGTCCCATGATCCTGACGACATCGTCCATGGAGACGTCGCGGAGTTTCTTCAGTTTGACTTTGGGGTCCATGTATCTGCGCCTGTTTTTGGCAGGTACGGAGGTCCCAGGGTAGAACTGCCTCTTGTAAGTTGTTGCCATATCATTCACTCCTGTAATCATGAAGCGTGGGTTTGTATTTCGAGAACCTTCCGACGGTGAGCGTGTAACCGTGCTCGATGGTCGCGTTGCACGCCTCCTTGATCTCCTCGACGCGCTTGTCCAGGGTCTCCTCGTCCTCCACGTCCAGCTCGATGTAGAAGCCTCCTACCAGGTAGCGGAGCTCGACCTCGTGGCCGCCAACGTTGATGACCCTCCTCTCGGAGTGGTTGTTGGGCAGGCCCTTGCCGGGACCGCTGTTGATGGTCTTGGGCAGGCTCTCTCCCGTCATGTTGATCTGCCTGACATTCTGAATCTTGTCCAGGGCGTTGAGGACGACCTCGGTCGTCTCGGCGCTCAGCAGACGGTTGGTGATGATCTGGACCTCGGGGAGCGGGACCCCTGCGTAATCGGCGGCGGGAGCAGAAGAACTCGACATACGGTCACCTCAGAGCTTCTTCTTCTCCTTCTTTGCCTCGGCAGCGACGTACTGCATGGGCTTGCTGAACTCTTCCATGTCTCCGAAGACCTCCTTGAAGAGACCGGATGTGGCCTCGGCGGAGAAGGTCTGGGTTCCCGCGTCCAGACAGTTGGCGGCGGTGATGGCGGGGATGACGACTCCCTTGGCGTGCCTGGTAACGACGTGGTTACCGTGGAACAGTCCGGGTCCGCCTCCTCCGTAGATGGAGTGAGAGAAGAAGGACATTCCGACTCCGACACCCTCGGCCCTTCCGTAGTCGACACCGGGGAGTCCGGACTCGTGCTCGAGCAGATCGTTGTAGTACAGGATGGTTCCGGGGACACCCTGGGCGGCCCTGGCGGCTCCGACGTTGACCATGACGGCGGCGACCATTCCGGTGGCGGCGTAGGCGTTCCACTTGGGGAGGTCATCGGTGGTGTAGACCTTGTATCCGGAGGGCAGGGTCTCCTTCACACGGATGACTCCGTCGTCGATGGCCCTGGCCATGAGGGACTCGATAACGGTTCCCACGGTTCCGGTCTTTCCGTTCTTCTTGACGATGGAGTAGAGCATGTTGTTGGCGTTCAGTCCCTCGTAGGCAAGGGCGAGGAGTCCGCCCCTCTCGAAGTTACCGATCATGTCACCCATCTCGTAGGATCCGCACTGCTCGAAGATGGCGGACAGGGCGGTTCCCTGCATGGCGTTCCTGTTGACCAGGGAGACCACGTGGTTGGCCATGATGTTCCTCAGGGCGAATCCGGCACCCTCGTTGTTCTGGGGAACCTCGAGGATGGACTTGACGTTGGCGCCCTGGAAGGTGATGGTCTGGGGGTACCTGCCCCAAACGGCGGCCTTGACCATGTTGGCCTTGTACATCGGGATGTCGAAGGTGTCGATGATAGCCTCGGTGGTGGCGGCAGCGGTGGCGGTGAATCCGGTGGTGTACTCGATACCGGCGTTCATCCTGTCCTCGGAGACGATGACGACGATGTTCTTTCCGCCGGATTTGACCTTGACCTCGGTTCCGTCTCCGTCGTAGACCTGAACGGACTCTTTGATGATCTGAGCGATCTTGTCGGCGTTCTCAACCAGAGGAATGTCGATTTCCTTTCCCTGGATGATGACACCGCCGCCGGTCATGGAACCGGTCTTGAGGGCTTTCTCGATACCGGCAAGGTTGACGGCGCAGGTCCTCTTAGTCAGGGACACGATCTTCTTGATCGCGTTGTTGCGCAGCGGACTGATGGCTTCGAGCGGAATGTCTTTCGCAATGCGTTTTCCGCAGTCGTCATACAAGTCAACTACGTCCTCGTATTTTGGCATTTCATACCTCCTTGTGCATTTTTGCCGGCCATCTCTGGCCAGCACCCCTTGCAATGGCGATAAACTGCTTGAAGCATATAAAGACGATGGAAAACGGGGGTTTTTCCTTCAAAAACGCGGTTTTCCGATGGGTCCGGCGGAAGGTAAGAATCCCTAAATCGGGGGTGTCCGCCTGAGTTATATTATTTAATATTGTCCAAAGGCCAGTCCGGATGCATAAGCACACGGACGGGCGGACATGGAAAGTGATACGAGTAAGAGGTTTCGTGATATCGGCGGGATCAGTCGCGCTTGGCCTTTGTCATCACACCGGTCTCGTACTTCCTGAGGTGCTCGACGAAGCCGGGGATCATGGCGTAGGGTATCCCCGCGGCCATCTCGTCGGCAGCCATGGAGGTCTTCTTCCTGCATCCGAAGCATCCCAAGGAGATGTTGGGCTTGCCGGTGCAGATCGGGACGGCGACTATGTCCTCGCATCCGCACTGGAACGGGGACGTGGAGAACTGGACCCTGCCTCCCTCCTCGGCAGTGGCGAGGGGTACGATCCAGTAGACCCTCTCGGGGATGTCCTCTATGGTGACGACGTCGGGGACGAAGTCGGCGTTCTTGAGGGGGCAGACGATCTCGCCCTGGTTCTTGGTGGGGACGACCATCCTGTCGGAGATCATCTTCCCTGCCGCGGCGGGGCTGTCGTGCATGCCGATGTTGGCGTGGAACTCCCCGCTGGCGACCTTCTCGGGCGTCGCGGCCATGTTGAGGGCGGAGCATCCGACCATGCAGTTCTCGGACTTGACAGGGAGCTTGAAGCACTCGCCCTCCCTTGCCCTGAAGATGGCCTGGCAGTGGCTGAGCTGGCTCTCGGGCTCGGTGTATCCCTCGGGGTAGTCCTCCCCCTCGGCCACGAGCTTGACGGCGACGGGCTCGCCCCTGAGCTTCATGACGCTCTTCATGACCTCTGCATACTCCTTGTTCCTAGTGAGTATTTCCGACATGGGTGAGGGGATGCCTGTCTCCTGTTATTTATTGATTCTAAGAAAGGGAAAGAGTTTAGAGGCGTTAGAGGGACGGCCTGCGATGGAGATGGACGTCTAATTTCGTATCTGATCAAATTGAATGGAGAATCACCCGGACCCCGTCACACGGACGGACCCGGGAAGCTGTTTGGTAATCGGTTTCGAACCCTGTCGCGATCCGGGACTCATCCCAGGTTGACGTATATGAACGCGCCCAGAAGGATCACGATGACGGCTCCGATGAATGTGATGTCCACAATCTCCCTTTTGCTCATGTTCAGCCTCCGATGGTCGGCATCGGCCTCTGATTATGATAATTTAGGATTTATATAAATAATTTAGGAGGACCGAAAATATAAATTTAGGATAGACTAAATATCATTCATGGAGAAATCTGAGAGAAACGGCTCGAGACTGGCCCACCTCGCGGTCTACGCCGGCCCTTACAAGTGGCTGACGTACGCCGCCCTGGTCCTGTCGGCGGTGAGCGCCGCCCTGTCGGTCGTGCCGTACTACTACATATGGCGCATCCTGGACGAGGTCCTGACGGTCTATCCGGATTTGGAGTCCGCGTCCGGGATCGTACATAACGGATGGATGGCTCTGGCATTCACGGTGCTATCCATAGCGACATACATCGCCGCGCTCATGTGCTCGCACAAGGCCGCGTTCCGCATATCCAAGAACATAAAGAAGAGGACGCTGGACCACGTCCTGGGCCTGCCTCCTGGGGCGTTCGATCTTACCGGCAGCGGAAAGGTCCGCAGGACGATCGTGGACAGCGCCGAGGCCACCCACACGTATGCTGCGCATCAGCTCCCGGACATGGCCGGATCGGTGGTGCTACCGGTCGCCATCATAGTTATGCTGTTCTTCTTCGACTGGAGGCTGGGCATCGCCTGCATCATCCCGATCGCCGCATCGATGCTCGTCATGTACACCATGATGGGGAGCAAGGCGCTCAGCGAGTTCATGGACATCTACCAGGGCGCTCTGGGGGACATGAACCGGGAGGCCGTGGAGTACGTCCGCGGGGTGTCGGTGGTGAAGACATTCCAGCAGACCGTGCACACCTTCCAGAGGTTCAAGGACGCCATCCTCAGATACGGGAAGTTCGCGTCCGAATACGCGAGATGGTGCAGGGGCAGGATGATCGCCTTCGTAGTCCTGTCCAACCTGTCTTTCGCCTTCCTTATCCTGATAGCCATGGCCATGGACGGCGGGGTGGGGCAGACGGACCCGGAGTTCCTGAGCGACTTCCTGTTCTACGTCATATTCTCCCCGCTGGTGGCCATCCTGTTGATGAGGATCATGTACTCGAGCGAGGACGGCTTCAAGGTGGACGACGCCCTCGGACGGATCGATGAGCTCATGGCCATGGAGCAGCTGCCCGAGCCGGCGGAGCCAAGGATGCCTGAGGACATGACGGTCAGGTTCGAGAACGTGACGTTCTCGTATCCCGGGAGCCAGGCCCCTGCCGTGGACTCCCTGTGCCTCACCATGAGGCCAGGGACGGTGACAGCCCTCGTCGGGCCCAGCGGCAGCGGGAAAAGCACCGTCGCAAGCCTCGCATGCAGGTTCTGGGACCCTCAGTCCGGCAGCATATCCATAGGGGGTGTGGACCTCAGGGACATCGGGTCGGCCAACGTCGCCAAACTGGAATCCTATGTGTTCCAGAGCAACTCCCTGATCAAGGGCACCCTTCTGGACAACGTCCGCCTGGGACGCCCCGACGCCACCCCCGGACAGGTGGCCGAGGCCCTCGGAGAGGCACAGTGCGATGACATCGTGGCCAAGCTGCCGAACGGTCTGGACACCGTGATAGGTCCGGGCGGGGTGTACCTCTCCGGAGGCGAGGTCCAGAGGGTCGCCATCGCCAGGGCCATCCTGAAGGATTCCCCGATCGTCATCCTCGACGAGGCGACCGCCTTCGCGGATCCGGAGAACGAGTACCTGGTCCAGAGGGCATTCGAGAGGCTCGCCGAGAGCAGGACCGTGCTGGTCATCGCCCACCGCCTGACCACCGTCCGCGATGCGGACTGCATCTGCGTGGTCGACGGTGGCAGGGTCCGGGAGATCGGGACCCACTCCGAGCTGATGGAGGAGGGCGGCGAGTACAGACGGATGTGGGACGATTACCAGAGGTCCCTCACCTGGAGGGTCGCGGGGGTGGCGCAATGAGCTTCCGCGATTCTGTCATGCGCAGGTTCGCGCTGTCCGAGGACGGGTACAGGTACCTGTGCAGGAGCTCAGCCGCCTGCATCCTAAAGGACATCGCCCTCATGGTCCCTGTGATGGTCCTCTTCGTGTTCGTCTGCGACATGATGGGCGGCGAAGGGAACCCGTACGACCTGGACCTCGGCTGGTGGGCGTACGCGGCGATGGTGGCGGCATCGGCCGTCCTGATAGCGGCAACGTACTTCGTCGAGTACAACGAGACCTACTTCAACACCTACAGGGAGAGCTCCGCCAAGCGCATAGCCCTGGCCGAGAGGCTCAGAAAGCTTCCGATGTCCTACTTCGGCAAGAAGGACCCCACCGACCTCACCGTGAGGATCATGGGCGACTGCACCATGCAGGAGCAGTCCATGTCCCACTGGTTCCCGGAGCTCATCGGCTCGATGATCTGCATCGCCGTCCTGGGGGTGATGATCCTCGTGTTCGACCCCGTCATGGGCGCCGCGTCCCTGTGGCCCGTACCGGTCTCGTTCGCCATCGTATTCCTCTCCAAGAGGTTCCAGGACAGGTACAACAGGTACAAGTTCGACAGGACCCTGGAGGCCACCGAGGGCGTCCAGGAGTTCCTGGAGACCTCCAGGGACCTGGGGGTCAACGACGCGGGCCGCAGATACCTCGACGGCCTGTTCGGGAAGCTCGACAGGGTGGAGAGCGCGGAGTTCAGGGCCGAGTACATGGTCGCCGTCTTCGTCGTCTCCGCACAGCTCGTCCTGAAGTTCGGCATCGTCACCACCGCCCTCGCCGGAGGGTACATGATGCTATCCGGGAACCTGGACATCTTCGTGTTCATCGCGTTCCTGATCGTCATCTCCAGACTCTACGACCCGCTCAACAACTCTCTGATTAACCTGGCGGCGATGATCAACGCCGAATACAACATGGAGCGCCTGCAGGAGATCGAGGACCAGCCTGTCCAGACGGGCTCCACTGATTTCCATCCGGACGGCTACGACATAGTATTCGACCACGTCAGGTTCTCCTACGACGGCAGGGCCGATGTCCTCAGGGATGTATCCTTCACCGCCAAACAGGGTGAGGTCACCGCCATCGTCGGTCCCTCGGGAGAGGGCAAGACCACCGCGGCGAAGCTCGCGGCCAGGTTCTGGGACCTGAATGGTGGGAGCATCACCGTCGGAGGGACCGACATATCGGGGATCGATCCGGAGACCCTGCTGTCCTGCTACTCGATCGTCTTCCAGGACGTCACTCTGTTCAACACCACGGTGATGGACAACATCCGCATCGGGAGGAGAGGTGCCACGGACGAGGAGGTCATGGATGTGGCACGGCTCGCACAATGCGACGGTTTCGTGTCCAGGCTTCCGGACGGATACATGACCGTGATCGGCGAGAACGGGGCCAAGCTGTCCGGGGGTGAGAGGCAGAGGATCTCCATCGCCAGGGCGCTGCTGAAGGATGCGCCGATAATCCTTCTGGACGAGGCCACGGCATCCCTGGACACCGAATGCGAGACCCAGGTCCAGCAGGCCATCTCCGAGCTGGTCAGGGACAAGACCGTACTCGTCGTTGCACACAGGATGCGCACGATCGAGGGGGCGGACCGCGTTGTAGTGCTCAGGGACGGCGTGGTGGAGGAGCAGGGCAGCCCCCGCGACCTAGTGGCGGAGGGCGGCACCTTCGCCAACATGGTCCGTCTCCAGAGCCAGTCCGACGGATGGTCGCTCTGAATCAAACGGCGGGGAGACCCGCCACCTTTCTTCACTATGTGAGGTCCGGCCCCGGAGAGCCGGTTGTAGAACGAAGAGGTTTGGGAAGGGGTTTGAACCTCCGGGAAGCACCGATCCGCTTACGCGGAGATGCAGCTGGAAGGGCACTCGTCGATGCAGGCGCCGCAGTTGGAGCACTTGGAGGTGTCGATGATGGCGACATCCTCGCAGGTGATGGCGTTCTCGGGGCAGACGTCGACGCATGCACCGCACGCGACGCACTCAGCAGTGTTGATCGTGGTCATTTGAATTACCTCTGGATAACAGATTTTCCAGCAGAGTATTTAAATCTACTTTTTTTCGAGTTAGGAATGTCTGAAAATACGCGAAAATTGTTAGATGCACCTAACCGTTCCGACGGCTGTCCAGAACATGTCTGGCTATGCCGGATTGCAGTGCATATCAGCAATCATATGCGACATCATGTTGTAGGCCTACCCTAAAATCAGTAGATTTAGGACCACCCTCGAACTCCGCCGGAAACCGCCGCACCAAGGTCACCTGCGGACCGACAGCCGGAGCTTCTGCCTGCTGCTCCTCGGCGACTCCGGATACAGATACTCCACCAGGCCCTCGTCCATCAGCTCATAGACACATCTCCTGAACCCAGAAGTGTAGGTGCAGTATCCGAAGGCTGTGTAGATGTCCCTCATAGGTAGCGCTCCCCTGTCGGCCAGCAACTCAAGGATCCCCTCCTTCATGGACTCCATCTCCTCCTGCGAACGCCTTCTGCCTTTGCGGGATACGCCTGCACCGCCGCCTGTCATCGGAATAGGTTGGATAGGGGACATGATCGTGATTCTAAAGACTTGTACTTTGACTTAGACTTAATACGGGACAACCACGCCATAGATGGAGTCAACACAAGTAGGAACGACCAGAAAGCAGATCGGACAGCGGGCTCACTCCACCTGCGAGGACACTAGGTCCTCCACTATGTCGAGGAACTCCTCCTTCTTGTCCGGTGGTATGGTCGCCCCCGCCGCCACGGTGTGCCCGCCGCCGTACCCGCCGACGAGCTCCGACGCGGTCTTCATGACCTGCGAGAGGTCCAGGCCCCTGTCCACGAGACTCCTGTCCGCCCTCGCCGACACCTTGACACCGTCCTCCGAGTCGGCGAACGCTATGATCGGGATCCTCCTCCTGCACTCTCCCGAGCTGAGGACCATCCCTGCGACTATCCCGACCACGGTCTCCTTGATCTCGGAGCCCGCGTCGAACCACTGGATGAACCTCCTCTCCCTGAGCAGGTGGTTGTCGCGGATGTACGACATGGCCTCGGAGATGTGCCTGCGGTGCTCCGTGCGGTTCCTCTCCGCATCCTTCAGCGCGGACATGTCCCCGCGGCAGATCCTCAGCCCGGTCTCGGCGTCGTCGTACCTCCCGCAGGAGTTCAGCACGGTGGCGAACTCCTTGGCGTCCCTGAGTCCCGTCCCCGACGGCTCGTTGGGGAACGTGTACATCTCCCCGAACACCCTGTCCCTCTCCTCCGGACCGACCATGTCCAGGATGGCCTCCGTGGCCCTCTCCCTCTCGTCCGCCGACAGGGAGCTCCATGTCCTCCACCTCCCTCCGGACTTGCCCCTGATCCCCATGGAGTCCAGGAACTGCAGGCAGGCCTGGGCGTTGTCGCTGAGGCCCGGGATCCGCGGGTCGCTGCTGAACTGCAGGTACTGGTTGATCGGGCGGGTGTCCCTCCCGAAGAACCTCAGGTCCATGTCCACCACCAGGTCGCCGTTGGCCTCGGCGTCCCCCATGACCGTCCTGTTCATGCTGACCAGGGCGGAATGGCCGGAGTCCTGGAAGTCGCCGACGGCCCCGACCACCGCCAGGTACGCCAGGTCGGTGTTGCTCGGATCCACGGCCTTGGACAGCAGGTACGTCATGCCGGCGCCGCAGATCTCGTACGACCCGTCCATGCCGTAGGAGTGGGGGTTGAGGTGGCGGATCCCCGCGAAGCTGTCGAGGACGGTCTGCCGGGTCCTCCATCTGGGGTCTGGGACGTGGTGGTCGGTGACCACGATGTTGTCCCTCGTGAACTCGGACAGGTAGCCGCTGCCCAGGTCGCATATCCAGACCAGGTCCTCGCGGCTGCCGTTGATCAGCTCGATGGTCTCCTCGGAGATCTTCTTCTCGAACCTGACCGTGTGCGGCTTGCCCAGCCTCTCGGCGGTCATGTCCGCTATCGCTCCGGCGGAGATGCCGTCGGCGTCGATGTGCGTGATTATCAGGATGTCGCGGGCATCCCGGAGTGCGCGGGCGGCGCTGTCCAGGTCCCTCTGCATCCTGCGGAGGTCACCAGCGGTAGCCGGCATGCTCCCTCACCAGCCTCTCGTAGATGATGTCGGCGATGGTCTCCAGGTTCACGGTGTCCGCGCGGTTGTACTCGGTCAGGATGTCCAGCGCGTCCCTGTCGCCGTGCCTCTTCCAGAGCTTCCAGAGGCGGACCGCGTCGGCCCCGTCCACGCCCTCGATGTCCTCCGACCTGGTGATGCCCAGCTCGATCTCCAGCGGCTTCAGGCCTCCTCTGTAGCCGACCTTCCTGGATGCGAAGCGCAGGTCGAACTGCGGCAGGTCGAGGTCCACCTCCGGGAAGCTGTTCCTGAGCACCGGCACGTCGAAGCAGCTGCCGTTGAACGTGACGATCATCGACGCCCCGTCAATCGCCTGGGACAGCGACTCCGGGCACAGGTCGATGCCCTCCGTCAGGGTCACGGTGTCGCCCCTGCCGTGGACGGTCACGACCGTCACCAGAGAATCCCTGCTGAGGCCGTCCGTCTCTATGTCCAGGTAGACCGCGTCGCGGGCGAACCTCCTGTACATCCTCCAGACCTCGCCCTTCGGAAGCATGTCCGCCAGCAAGCGGGAGTCCCCGTCGTCCAGAAGCTCGGACGCCTGGGTCAGCAGCACGTCGCCCCTCTCCTTCGCCTCCCTCTTCATCGTCCCCACGGCGTCCGCGGAGAGGAAGTCGTCCCAGGAGCGGACCCCGGTCTCCCAGATGGCCCGTTCCTTCTTGGCGCCCACGGAGGGCAGGAGCTGGAAAGTGTGCGTAATCATGGACCTGGCGGATATCCGCAACGCGGTCATTAATGATGCGGTCCGGGACGGTGGCCCCGATGCCACCTACTCGGTTTCACGTCGCAACCTCCGAATGTGCCAGTCCCGAGAGGGTCCATGCGTCCAACTTTCTCAATGGTTGTTTATGCCGTAGCGGGTAGCTCGGAACCCCTTTTAACCAGGGCGCATCATCCGATGAATCATGAGATGCACCTACTGCGGAAAGGAGATTCCGACGCTCTACCCGTTCTCGATGTGCCCCTCCTGCGGTCAGCCCGTGGACAGGCCGTCCGGGTCCAGCAACTGAGCCGGAAAAACCGCCTCCCCGTCCGCTTGCAACAACGGGGGACGGCATCCTTTTTTCTTCCCGCGATGCATCTGGTGGCATCATATGAGGCAGAGGGAGATCCTACCGGGAGTGCGCATCACCAGCGACAGGTGCCTCATCCTCGACGACGGACCCACGGTTGTCCTGGGGGACCTCCACCTCGGCTACGAGCGCGCTCTGGAGCAGGAGGGCATGTACCTCCCCCGCACCAACACCCAGTCCATCCGCGACTCCCTCAACGACATCCTCTGCAGGTACGAGCCGGAGAGGGTCGTCCTCCTCGGGGACGTCAAGCACGACTTCAAGCGGGCGGGGTTCGAGGAGAAGAACGAGGTCCGCAGGATCGTGGGGCTTCTGTCCGAGGCCGCCGAGACCGTGGTGATACGCGGGAACCACGACAACTACATCCAGAACATCATCAACGACCTGGGCATCCTGGCGGTGGACCACGTGGACATCATGGGCTACAGGCTGGAGCACGGCCACGTCGACTCCGGCGTCAGGCCGGTGATCATCGGTCACGAGCACCCGTCCGTCCGCATCCCAGGCTCCGTGGGGGGCGGCATGAAGATCCAGTGCTTCGTCCACGCCAGGAGGGAGGGCGTCATAGTCCTGCCCCCGTTCAGCCCGTACTCCTCCGGCAACGACCTGGTCCTGGACGAGAAGTGCGTCATGGCCCCCGCCCTCAAGGCCTCGGACTTCGCATCCGCCGAGATATACGGGGTCACCGACATGGGGCTCCTGGACCTGGGCACCCTCAGGGACCTGTCGGACGTCGTCCTGTGAACACATGGTTGGAACCATAATCCAACAATAATCCCCCTTTTATTACGTGCGCGCGCACGCGTTAAAACGTACCTGAGTTCCAACCATAGCAATCTTAAATATGATGAAGGGTAATCCTTGCCCCAAGGAGATAATCAAAATGACAATGACTCCTAGAGACAGAGTACTCGCCGCTATGAAACAGGAATCCCTGGACAGGCCCCCCGTAGCCATCTTCACCCAGTCCGCCACCCTCGGACAGATGGAGAAGGTCGGAGCCGCTTGGCCCGAGGCTCACAAGAACGCTGAGCTCATGGCCAAACTCGGTGCCGCCCAGGCCGACGTCTTCGGATTCGAGTGCGTCAGGGCTCCCTTCTGCCTGACCGCGGAGTCCGAGAGGCTCGGAGCCACCGTCCAGGTCGAGAAGAAGGACGCCGCCCCCATGATCAAGGCCCACCCCTTCAAGTTCGACCCCATGATGAGCGAGTACGACGACCCCGCCAACCTGATGTCCCCCGAGGAGTTCATCCAGGGCGGCAGGCCCGCAGAGGCCATCAAAGCCATGGAGCTCCTCCAGAAGTCCCACGGCGAGAACTACGCCATCGTTGCCGGAAACACCGGACCCTTCACCCTCACCGGAAACCTCGTCAACACCGAGAACCTCGTCTTCGGAATGATGATGTGCCCCGAGGAGGTCGACAAGTGGGTCGAGGCCGTCAACCCCATCGTCACCGCATACACCCACGCCCTGATGGACGCCGGAGCCGATGTCGTTCAGTGCTCCGAGCCCTCCGGATCCACCGACATGCTCGCTCCCGACATGTTCGAGATGGCCGCTGGAAAGCACGTCAGGACCGCTCTGCAGCCCAAGG
>CALUHQ010000039.1 GCA_944320485.1 Candidatus Methanomethylophilaceae archaeon | reverse complement strand
AGATGAAAGGGGTCGGCAACAGCACCAGGGTCCTGGAGAAGGCGGAGTTGCTAAAGAGCCTCGGCGAGTACTCCGGATGCATACGGACGATCGAATCCGTTCCGGAAGAGGAGAGGAGCTATCGCATGACCCTGCTGCTGGGATGGGCGTACAGCGACCTGGCGGTCCTCGGAGAAAAGGACTCCGGCCGCGACGAGCCGGACCAGGGGCTCCTCGGGAAGGCCGCGAAAATCCTCGCCTATGTCGAAGCCATCAGGAATGGCGAGATTGACATCGAGGTTGGAAGATCCATCATCTACGTCCTGAGGGCCGATGTGATGATCCTCGACCTCCTGGCCGTGACAGACCTGGAAGACAGGAAGGACACCGCGGCCACCCTCGAGATGATAGGGAAGATAATCGTCAGCTCCCCCCGGCCCGAGCACCAGGAGGATTACATCAAGATGCTGAACGAGAACGAGGCATCCATGGAGTACGCATGCTCCAGGATGCTCGGAAAGCTCCTGGAGATGGCCAAAGCGGCGTGAGGCGCGAACATCTTTCCTCCTTCTCATCATGGTGACACCACGGAGGGGGCGACCCAGCAGACTGCCCCCTCCGACACCTATCGTTCCTTCCGAACAACCGATTCCCGGCTTTCGGACTCGACGGCTTCGACCAATCACGGACCTCACGCTCTCAGCGAGCCTGTCGGCGTTCAGATCCTCGAGCCTGAAGTATGTGCCCTCGAGCTCCTCGGCGAGACGCTCGGCGTTGTCGAACCTTATGTACCCCGTGCTGGCATCGACGACAATCCACCGCACCTGCGGTATCGTCATGTCTGCGGCGAGCTCCCTCGCCTCCTCGTTTGCATCGGCCCCTTCGCGCAGGGGGACATTGGCGCGTCCGTCGGTGATGAGGACGATGTAGCATGATTCGCCGGGATGGGACCTCGAATAGGAGGTCATGAACTCGTTCACGGTGATCAGGGCCTGGCCCAGGGGCGTCCTCCCTCCCGTGGGGAGCCCCTCCAGCTTGCGGTAGCTGTACTCCACTGACCTGGTGGGAGGAAGTATCAGCTCTGCGGAGTCCCTGCGGAAGGCCATCATACCGATGCGGTCCCTCTTGACGTAGCTGTCGCGGAGCATGGACAGCACGGCCCCCTTGACGGCGGCCATCCTCCTGCGCACGCCCAATGACCCGCTGGCGTCGACGAGGAAGAGTATCGTGCAGCCGGAGCGGCGCTCCCTCACCTTGCGCCTGATATCCTGCTTCTCGATGGCAATCGCGAGAGTCCCGTGGTCCCTGCCTCTCTGATAGGGCGCGGCGGCGCGTACGGTGGCGTCGAACGCCACATCGGACACGCGGCCTTCCGGGATCCTGGAGCGGGCATACCTTCCTGTGGAGTCCTTGCTCTCGGCCATGGCTCTCCTGCCCTTGCGGCTCGAGGTGGTGCGGATGACCCTCCTGCCGTCCTGCAGGTAGTCGATGACCCTGAACTGCTCCCCGATCTCGAACATCATCTCGTCAAGCATGTCCCGGAGGTCCTGCGGGAGATCCGAAGGCTCCTCGCGGCCGTCCAGGGAGTCGTCGCGACCGTCGTCGGGGGATGGCCCCTGCGGGGGCTCCTCGTACCGGTCTTGTTCTTCGTCCCGATCCTGCCGCGGAGGCTCCGGCGGCGTGGGCGGCTGGGAGTAGTTCCTGCGATGGGCGAGGCATATCATCGCCGCCTCCTCCACATCCTTCCTCAGGACCTCGTCCCTGCCGTTGAGGGCGGCGAGCGCGGAAGCCGTCTCCGCCATGGCGATGTCCCCGCGGAAGCCGTCGGCGGAGACCTTGGCGGCCAGCTCGACGGCTACCCCGAGCAGATCGTCGGAGATCGTGACAAGCGGGAGTATCCTCGCCGCATGGGCGATCCTCTCGCGGAGCTCGGATTCCTCGTCCGCATACATGGACACGAAACCCTCCGGATCCCCGGCGAAGGCCGAGTTCCTGCGGAGGATCTCCTCCCTCCCGCGGACGTCGTCGTCCGGGAAGTCCGAGTAGGCGCACAGATCGAACCTGTCCAGCAGATGTGGGCTGATGTCCGTGTCACCCGGGTTCATCGTGGCGATCATCAGCGTGTCGCAGCGGTACTCCCCGGAGACGCCCTCCCTCTCGACGACCACGCGGCCCGACGACACGCAGTCCAGCAGGGATGCCAGCATGCGCTGGTCCATGAGGTTCACATCGTCCACGTAGAGGATCCCCCCGTCGGCCTCCGAGAGGAGACCCCTCTGCATGACGGCGCGGCCCTCCCGTATGGTGGCCTCGGCGTCCATGCCGCCGAAGAGCATCTCCTCGGTGACGTTCAGGGGGACGTTCACCACGCGCCTGCCGGTCAGACGTCCGGCCGCCCTGGAAAGCACCGTCTTCGCGGAACCGGGGCCGCCGCGGATCAGCACGGTACGGATGCAGGGGCAGACCGCCGCGCACATGATCGCGCGCTTGGCGTCGTCCATACCGAGGACAGCTGCGAACGGGAAGCTCAGATCCCCTTGAGACATGTCTCCAGCTCCTCGGGGTCGAAGGCCTCCTCCTCGAACGGCCTGCGCCTCATGCGGTGCGACAGGACCAGCGTGGCCACAGTGCGGATGTCGTCAGCGATGACGGTTGGACGACCCTCCAGGGCGGCGTTCGCCCTGGCCGCTTTCAGCATCGTTATGTCGGCGCGGTGGCCGTCCACCCCGAAGTGGGTTGTGATGCTTACGACCGCCTCGAGTACTGGATCGGGCACCGTGACCTTGGAAAGCATCGCCCTCGCGTCGATGATCCTGCGGCGCATGGCCTCGGTCTCCACGGCGACGGATGCCGTGTACCCCTCCGGATCGGAGTCGAACGCGAGCCTCCTGCGGACTACCTCCATCCTCTTGGCCGTGTCGCGGTCGCCGTGGACGTCGACCGAGAGGCCGAACCTGTCCAGGAGCTGGGGCCTGAGCTCGCCCTCCTCCGGATTCATGGTGCCGACGAGCACGAACCTGGACGGGTGGGAGAACGATACGCCCTCCCTCTCCACGTAGTTCACTCCCATGGCGGCTGAATCGAGCAGGAGGTCGACGATGTGGTCGTCCAGCAGGTTCACCTCGTCCACATAGAGGAGATTGCCGTTGGCCTGCGCCAGGACCCCGGGCTCGAACCTCTTCTCACCCGTCTTCAGTACGTGCTCGATGTCCAGGGTCCCGGACACACGGTCCTCCGTGGCACTGAGCGGAAGCTCCACGACCCTCATCGGGACCTCCTCCGATGGGAGACCCCCCTCTACGGACAGCCGCTCCGCACAGTACGGGCAGAGCCTGTCGGGCCTCGACGGGTCGCATCCGAAGGGACAGCCGGGGACGACCGACCTCGGAGGGAGGATCTGGGAAAGGGATCTGACGGTGGTCGATTTGGCGGTCCCCTTCTCGCCTTTGATGAGAGCGCCTCCGATGCCGGGATCCACGATGTTGAGGAGCAACGCCCTCTTCATGTCATCCTGGCCGACGATCGATACGAATGGGAATAGCAGCTTGTCCATGGGCCTCACTTAGTTGGATGATAAATCCATCTATCCGATATAAACCAGATGTATGGATGATTATTGTCACGCATAGGGAAGGTCCCGAATCACGCCCGGATTCATTCTCAAACAAATAACCAGCATATCGAAAATTCCGCTGGGACCGTATCACATTGAGGGGATGATTAATATCAGTGGGATTTATCATCCAATATGCCCCTCAGAATAGTCTATGTCACGATACAGAGCGTCGACGCCTCCTCGTTCCGCGCACCGGCGGAGGATGTCTGCCGGGAGAACAACTGGGAACTCGACCTGTTCTGCGCGAACGACTCCGACATAGACGACGACCCTCTGCTCTATCACGAACTTGTCCTCAGGACCAAGGCGGCCGACCTGGTCCTCGTAAGAGTGATGGCCGATCCGACCAGGATGCGCCGCTTCGAGCAGTGGGAGAAGGTCCTGAGGCAATGTCCAGGATACGTCTATGTCTACTCCGGGAACCTGGAGGTCTCGCTGGTATACCGCGACCTCTTCAAAGGTGATGACAGTGAGTACATGAGGCTCCGCGAGTTCATCAGGAGGCGCGGGGCGGAGAACGACCGCGCCATCGTCCAATGGGTGCATCTGGCCGTCACTGGTGAGGGGGACGTACCGGATCCCGTGGAGCAGCGTCCCAACGGCATCTACCACCCCGACTTCGACAGGGACGTGACGTTGGAGGGGTACCTGACCCATCTGGACCCGTCCAAACCCACGGTCGGCCTGATGTTCACCTCCAACATCTGGATCTACGGGAACCTGGAGCACATCGACGCGTTCATCCGCGAGACGGAGTCCCAGAGCATGAACATCATCCCCGTGTTCTTCTCGTCGGTGGCCAGCAGGACCGACGGAAACGAGGGGAGCGTCGCCGTCGTCCGCGAATACTTCACCGAGGACGGGAGGAGCAGGGTGGACGCCATCGCCATGGCCACCCCGTTCTCCCAGCTCAACAACTCCAGGGACTGCTCGGGGGTGTACACCCCGGACGGGCAGAACTACTTCCACATGCTCACCGACGTGCCCGTGTTCCAGGCCATGTCGGTGTCCTCCCATTTCGCCGACTACGAGGAGAGCGCCGAGGGGCTGTCGAAGGGCGACTTCGGCATGAACGTGATCTGGCCGGAGGTCGACGGGCAGATCATCACAGTGCCCTTCGCCAGCAACGAACGCGGCAGGGGCGGACCGAAGGTCTACACCCCGCTCCCGGACAGGATTAGACACCTCGTGTCCACCATCGGCGCCTGGGCCAGGCTCCGCCGCAAGCCCGCGTCCGAGAGGAGGATAGCCATCCTGATGTACCAGTCCAGGCCGGATTCCGGGAGGATAGGCGGTGCCGCGGGCCTCGACACGATGCAGAGCGTCAGGGACATGCTCGATCGCATGTCGTCGCTCGGCTACACCGTCGACCACGTCCCGGAGACATCCAGGGCGCTCACCGACGAGATCCTCGACAACATCACCAACGACCTGGAGTGGTCATCGGAGGAGAGGGTGCGGGAGAAGGCGGCGGCCATGGTCCCGATGTCGGACTACGAGCCGGAGTACGGGAAGCTGTCCGAGTTCAACCGCAGGCGCATGGAGGAGATCTGGGGGAAGCCACCCGGAACGGTATCAGTACAGGACGGGAGGTTCGTCATCCCCGGGATCGTCAACGGGAACGTGTACATCGGATACCAGCCCCTCAGGTCATGGGCCGATCAGATGGAATCCGTCTACCACAACCCCGTCGTCCCGATGCCGCACCAGTACCTGGCGTTCTACCGCTGGCTCAAGTACACTTTCAAGGCGGACGCCGTGGTCCATGTCGGCACGCACGGGACGCTGGAATGGCTTCCGGGGAGGAGCGTGGGCCTGTCTGGGAAGTGCTTCCCCGACCTTGTCCTGGACTCGATACCGAACATCTACCCCTACGTGATAGACGACCCCGGCGAGGGCATCCAGTGCAAGCGCAGGTCCGAGGCGGTGCTCATAGGGCACATGTGCCCCACCATGGCGCGCGCCGGATCCTACGACGCGCTGGAGGCCGTCGACGGCCCCCTGCAGGAGGTCTTCAAGAACACCGCCGCCGAGGGTGAGCAGAGGAAGGCGATGGTGTCCGAGGTCCTGGACGCCGCCAGGAAGGCGGACCTCCTGAAGGAGCTCGGGATCCCCGACGACATCTCGCCGGAGGACTTCGAGGGCGAGCTAGGCAGGATCCACGACTACATCACGGACATCAAGGACACCATAATCCGCGACGGGCTGCACGTGCTCGGCAGGGCACCGGAGGGGGAGCTGCTGACGGAGAGCGTCTACTCGCTCACCCGCGTCAGGAACGGCGACGTGCCGTCGCTCCGCTCGGCCGTGGCATCGGCCATGGGATACGAACTGGACGCCCTGCTCGACGACAGCTCGGGCAAGACCGGAGGGGAGTTGAACAGCGCCGTCCTGGACAGGATAGACGGGCGGGTCATGTCGCTCATATCAGACATGCAGACGGCCGGATACGCGAGGGACGAATGCCTCCGCCTGGCCGCGGAGATCGGCGATTCCGACGACCTGGCCAGGACCGTCGGGTACATCTGCGACACCCTGGTGCCTAACCTCGCCCGCATGACGGACGAGATGGGGAACATGATGCACGCCTTCGAGGGGGGCTACGTCCTCCCGGGACCTTCCGGCGCTCCGACCCGCGGCAACGCGGACATCCTGCCCATGGGCAGGAACTTCTACGGCATCGACCCGGACATCGTCCCCACGAAGGCGGCCTGGGAGATAGGCAGACGCATGGCGGACCAGATGATCGAGCGCTACACGAAAGAGAAAGGATCCTACCCCACGGAGGTGGGGTTCATCATCTGGGCAACGGACACCATGAAGACCAACGGCGACGACGTCGCATACATCCTCTGGCTCATGGGCGTCAAACCTGTATGGTCGTCTAGCGGGGGGCAGGTGATCGGCCTGGAGCCGGTGCCCCTGGAGGAGCTCGGACGCCCCAGGATCGACGTCACCGTCAGGATCACTGGACTGTTCAGGGACGCGTTCCCCAACCTCATCGACCTCATCGACGATGCCGTGAAGATGATCGCCGGGCTCGACGAGAGCGACGAGAACAACGCCCTCGCCGCCAACCTCAGGAAGGACATCGTGGACGGCATGGCCGACGGCCTGACGGTGGACGAGGCGCGGAGGCGCGCGTCGGTCCGCGTGTTCGGGTGCCCACCGGGGGCCTACGGCCCCGGTGTGAACCACGCCATCGAGTCCAGCGACTGGGAGACGGTCCAGGACCTGGCGGACATCTACATCACCTGGGGGAGCTGCGCCTACGGGCGCGGGCTGCACGGCGAATCCATGAGGGACGAGTTCGTCCGGAGATTCTCGAAGGTGCAGGCCACCGTGAAGAACATGCCCGACAGGGAGATCGACCTGCTGGACATCGACGACGTCTACGGATACCTCGGGGGGATGAACTCCTTCGTCCGCGCCTACGGGAACAAGGACGCCATGTCCTTCATGGGCGACGGCTCGGACCCGGACAGGGTGCGCGTCAGGGACACGAGGGAGGAGCTCGGCTTCGTCTACAGGAGCAAGGTCCTCAACCCGAAGTTCGTAGACGGCCTGAAGCGCCACGGATACCGCGGCGTGGCGGAGATCGCGAACCTGACCGAGTACACCTTCGGATGGGATGCGACATCGGACATCGTGGACGACTGGATGTACGAGAGGCTGGCCAACACCTACCTTTTCGACGAGGACACCCGCAGGTGGATGGAGGACGAGAACCCCCATGCCATGGCGGACATGATGGACAGGCTGTTCGAGGCCATCGACCGCGGGATGTGGGACGTGAGACCGGAGACCCTCGACAGGCTCAAGGACATCTACCTCGAACTGGAGGGGAGGATCGAGGAGGTCCAGGACAGGTGATCCCCGACCGGGCCACCGCTTTTGAACGACGGGGCCCGGGTTCGCTCCCGAGTCCCCGCCGAAACGGGTCATATCCAGGCGCTCTTGCGCTGCCTGACGAGGATCCAGATGAAGAGCGGCCCGCCGATCATCGAGCATATGACGCCCACAGGCAGTCCGTTCGGTCCGCTGACCTTGGCCAGAGTATCGGCGAGTATCACGAACGCCGCCCCGAAGGCCGCGGATGTGGGGATGAGATAGCGGTTGTCGGAGCCCACGAATATCCTTGCCACGTGCGGACCCACGAGGCCTATGAATCCTATGGTCCCTGTGAAACATATCAGGACCGCGGTCATGACCGATACGAGGACGAGGGTCGAGACCCGAATTCCCCTCGCATTCTCCCCGAACGTCTGCGCGGCCCTGTCCCCTGCATACATCACATTGAGTTTGCTGGAGGAGAACCACAGGACCGCCGTGATCAGTACGGTGACGATCAGCATCACCGGGATGTACTCCCACTGCATGCTGCTCAACGATCCGACCCTCCACTCGTAGGCATCGGCCATCGTCTCGGACGGCGCGGTGACCATCATGATCTGGGTGATGGAGCTGAACAGGAACATGACCGCGATGCCCGTGAGGATCATGGCCGTCGGGGTCAGGTTGCGGTACTTCGCCACCAGGACGATTATAGCCGTCGGAATCAGCGAGCAGATGAACGAGTTCACGACGGTCGTCGCGGTCCCGCTGATGAACGGGACGATCGATATGCCGAGTATTATGTTCAGGGTGGCACCCAGGAACGCCCCCGACGATATCCCCATCGTGTAGGGCTCGGCCAAGGGGTTCTTGAAATCATTCTGCATGATGGCACCGGCCACCGACAGCCCCGCACCGATCAGAAGGGCCCCGATCGCCCTGGGGACGCGTACGTCCCAGACATAGTAGTCATCTTTCGGATCGATGGGATTTCCAAGGAGGTGGTCGAAGAACACCCCCACGGCATCCGTCACACCGATGTCATAGATGCCGAACCCCAGTGTCAGGAAGAACGCACCTGCTGCGAGAAGAAGGAATGCCAGTATGAACATGGCCTTCCTTCTGTTCATGGACCGGTACTCGTCGCGGAACCCGTCCCTGGTATCCTCGATCAGTATATCGCCCCCGCCTTTCTCGTCTGCCATAGGATTATCAGGAAGAACACGGGGCTGCCGATGACGCTCATCACCACACCGACAGGTATATCCGAGAACTGGAACGCGATGTAATCGGCGGCCAGTAGCAGCAATGCCCCTGCGGCCATGGAGATAGGTGCGACGAACCTGTTGTCCGACCCGATCACGAGACGGACCATGTGCGGTGCCACCAACCCGATGAAGCCTATGATCCCTGTGAATGACACGATCGCGGCAGTCATCACCGCCATCAGCACCAGACAGAGGAGACGGAACCTCTCGACGTCCACCCCCAGGCTGATGGCGCTGTTCTCGCCGAGCGACATGACGTTCAGCTTGGAGGAGAGGAGCATCACGATCGCGGAACCGATGACCGTCACGACGGCCATTATCGGAAGCGAATCCCAGGACATTCCGTCGAGGCTGCCGACCTGCCACATGTACGCACTCTGTAGCGTATCGGCGTCCGTGGTGACCATCAGGTAGGTGATCATCGAGTTGAAGAAGTAGGAGATCGCGGTCCCCAGCAGGATCAGGGTCGCCGGGGTCATGTGGATACGCTGGGCCAGGAACACGATCAGCAGCGCCGGCACCATCGCACCGATGAACGCGTTGGTGACGATCCCCATCTCGCCGGTCACTGACGAGAACGACACCCCCACCACGATGGCGCAAATCGCCCCAAAGCAGGCTCCGGACGATATCCCCGTGCTGTAGGGATCCGCGAGCGGATTCACCATCATCGATTGCATCATGGTGCCGCAGATCGCCAGGGCGGCTCCGGCAATTATCGCTGCCAGGGCATGGGGGAACGCCGTGTTCCAGATGTAGCGGTCCGCCCACCAGAACAGAGACTTGGAAGGGTACTCGTTGCCAAGTATGTGGTTCCAGATGATCTCGTAGGTCTCCTTCAGACCCACACCCTCGTAATTCGATAGGGAGAGCAATCCTACAAAGAGGACTATCCCCAGTACGCAGACCGTCAGAAGGATGATCTTCCGGGCGATGGCATGATGGTACTCCTCCTTAAGCCCGTCTCTCGTGAGCCCTTCCTCTTCGTATTCCATGGTATCCTTGGGAATCGGGGGGATGAGCCCCCCGGTTTGTTCAGGCGGTCACTTCCATGTAGAGGTCGTGATCGATGTAGGCGAGGATTGTGTCGAGAGTCTGTCCATCGAGAGGTGCGGTGCCCATGTCTATGAAGTCCTGAAGGACCCCATCGGCCCACTCCCTGGAGAAATCATCGCCATACATCGCATGGGCCATGTAGGCGACCTTGACGGCTCCGGGCAGAAGGTTGTTGATGTAGACGAGCCTGTCCTCGAACCCCTTGAAGTACATGGTCGAGGAGACCCCCTTGTTGTCGTGGTCCCATGTGTCTATGACGAGGTCCTCGATCCCGGCTGCGTCTAGACCCCAGTCCATCGAGCGGTTGTTGAGGATGGCACCCACGTCCGTGAAATTGGACAGGGCCTCGACACTCTGCATCTTCGTCGATCCGTCGCCGGTATACGTATCAGCGAAATCCTGATTGACAGCGTAGTAGGGCAGTCCACCGGCGGTGGATGCGCTACTGTTGAAGGTGGAGTCATTCTCGCAGATGTAGATGTACATCGTGCAGCAGATGTAGCTGCACTTGTCGTCATCGGACAGCCCTCCGACCGCCTCATCGATCTGATTGATGATGTCCCAGCTCTTCTGGGCGTATTCCACGCCGATCGTCTCGCAGTCCCCTCCGAACAGGAATCCGAGGGTCAGGACGGTGGTGATCTCGGAAATCGCATCCGCCGAGGAATAGATGATCATGGGGATCTCGGCCGCCTCGAGATCGGCTGCACGGACATCCGTGATCTGGGCGATACCGCTATAATCCACGAGCAGCGCACCGAGCCCTCCTTCGGTGTTTGCATCCAGTGCGGTGAAGTTCTTCCATGCCGCGTCACTGATCTGACGCTGACTTCCACCGAGGTCGACAGCGCTGTCGCTGATGGAGCTCTCGGCAGTCTCATAGCTGCTGACGAAATATCCGGCCACATACTGACCGCCGTTCGCATAGAGGGTTGGTAGCTGTATATTGGTCCCGTAGGGGACGACATCCCTCAGGGGGTAGGTGCATGAGACGGTGGTGGGTTCGCCGTTCACATCCAGACAGAGGACGTACACGGTGGTTCCGTCCTTCCTATCGATCAGGTCCTGCAGAAGCTGCTTGTCCGTCTCATCGACGTTACCGTCGTTGTTGACATCGGCCAGAGGATAATCCGAGATGGATCTCTCGCCGGCCATCACGTCTTCGAGTATCTCCATGTCTTTGTCGTCGATGGTGTAGTCGTCGTTGGCGTTGCCCCTGATCTGGAGCTGGGAGGCGATCTCGGAATCCCCGGAGGAATCGTCGCCTCCGTTGCCGCCGAACCCGACGAGCACGGCGGCAACTACGACTATCGCCACGACCACGACAGCCGCGATGATGGTCACTGTCTTCTTTTCCATGTTCTCACTTCGATATGTCGTCTTAGTTGGCATATACATCCAATTCTCACAATCGAAAAGTCCCATTCCACAAGAATCACGATTCGACCTGCTGCGATTCCGAAGACCTGTCGCGGGCCCTGCGCTCCCTGATGCCGGCCATGACTGCGGACGGGTTGATCCTCTCGTCCATCGGAAGGGCGTCCCTGAGTATCACGTGCGGACGGCCCTCGTCGTCGATCACGCGGGATTCGACCCCGTAGACCGTCCTGAGGTTGTCCTCCGTGATGACCTCGCTCGGCGTACCGACGTCGAAGATCTTGCCCTGGAACATCAGTATGACATTGTCGGCGTACTTCGCCGCGATGTTGATGTCATGGCTGATCATGATGATCAGGATCCCCCTCTCGGCGGACAGCCGCTTGAGCATCTTCGTGACATCCAGCTGATGCCGGATGTCCAGATTGGAGGTCGGCTCGTCAAGGAGAAGGATCTTGGGCTCTTGCACCAGACCCCTGGCCAGCATGACCTTCTGGTGCTGGCCCGCCGATAGCTCGTTGAACTGGCGCATCGCGAGATGCGAGATCCCGAGCATCTTCAACGTGTCGTAGACCACGTCGAGGTCGTTGTCGAGGGACTTCCATTTGGAATGAGGATGCCTGCCCATCATCACGGTGTCGACCACGGTGAGCGGGAAGGAATCGTTGGCCGAATAGGGCACATATCCGATCTGCTTGGCCAGCTCCTTGATCGACGTCTCCTTGACGTCCTTGCCGTCGATGAAGACCGAACCGGAGGTCGGCTGCAGAATCTTGTTGATGCAGTGGATCAGCGTGGACTTCCCCACACCGTTCGGCCCCAGGATGGAGACGAAAGCGGGACCGTCTATGTCCAGCGAGATGTCGTTGAGGACGGGCACGCTTGTGTAAGAGAACTCCACGTTGTCGATTCTTATCTGCATGAAACCACTTCGGTTGGATGTATATGCCAATTAATTCATAGCATTTAATGATAATCCTAAAAATGACATATCGTCATCATAATTCTACTTAAATTATTGTTGATATTAAATAATAAACCTCTAATATTGGTCGATTAGGGTTTAGTTCTGTCCCATAAAAACAAATTTAATAGTAGGACCCATCATCCAACTTACTGCGGGCCACCGCCCGGGGAGATGCTATGGGCGACATAATTGTGATAGAGGACCTCGTCAAGATGTTCGACGGGAAGACCGCTGTCGATCATCTGGACCTGAGGATCCGCGAGGGGGAGCTGTTCGGCTTCCTTGGCCCGAACGGCGCCGGCAAGACCACCACCGTGAGGTGCGTGGCTACCCTGACGAACTTCGACTCCGGCACCATAACGGTCGACGGGTACAATCTGAGGAGGAATCCCGTGGAGGCGAAGAGCCGCATGGGGGTCATCCAGCAGCAGGTGTCCCTGGACAAGGACCTGACCATCCGGGAGAACATGATCTCCCACGCCATGTACCACATGATGGGGAAGGCCGAGAGAGACGCCAGGATCCGGGAGCTCTCCGACCTCTTCGGTCTGGAGGAGTACCTGGACAAGCCCGTGGACTCCCTCTCCGGAGGATGGAAGAAGCGCGCCGCCATCGTATGCGCGATGCTGCACAGCCCCAGGGTGCTGTTCCTCGACGAACCCACCTCCGGGTTGGACATCAACGCCCGCAGGCTCCTGTGGGACGTGGTGAGGAAACTGCACGCCGATGGTACGACCATAGTGCTCACCACCCACTACATCGAGGAGGCCGAGGCCCTGTGCGACAGGGTCGGGATCATCGATCATGGGAGGATCATCGCCCTGGACACCCCGCAGAGGCTCTGCGAGGGCGTGGGCTCGGTTGCGGTGGAGTACCTGGAGGGCGGCAAGACACAGTACCGCTACTTCGGGACCCGCGAGGATGCCAACGCCTTCGCATCGACGATAGACACCGGCGTGGACGTGACCATACGCAAGACGAACCTCGAGGACGTGTTCGTCGAGCTCACCGGGAAGTCAGTGGGGGGAGGGAAGTGAGCAACCTCCTGAGGCAGATCTACTACGTCGCCTGGGGCGACATGATGTTCATGAGGCACAACTTCCTGAACATCCTCATAATGAGCATCATGAGCCCGATACTCTACCTCATAGCGTTCGGGTTCGGGCTCAGGACCGGGACCACGGACATCGGCGTATCGTACGTTTCCTTCGTCATCCCCGGCATCGTGGCGCTGTCGTCACTGAACTCATCGTTCTCGTCGACATCGACGAGGATGAACGTGCAGAGGCTGTACTATCGGAGCTTCGACGAGATGATGATGTGCCCCCTGAGCCTCCACGCCATCGTCTGGGGCAAGTGCATGCTCGGACTTGTGCGCGGGCTCATCGCCTGCTTCATACTGTATGCTCTGGGGCTCGGTCTGGGCGCCGGCGGGATCGGCGGGATGGAGCTGGAGCTCACACCGATGTTCGTCGTGTGCACGGTGCTCTCGTGCATCGTGTTCTCATTCCTCGGCATGGCGGCCGCCCTGCTGGCGAAGTCCCATCAGAGCATGGCGACCTTCAACAGCCTGATCATCCTGCCGATGACGTTCCTGTGCGGGACGTTCTTCTCCGTCTCCGCGCTCCATCCCGTGTTCCAGACGATCCTGTACTGCCTCCCGCTGACCTACTCGAGCGAGCTCATCAGGTCCGCGGCGCTGCCGGATTTCCTGGAATTCGACTGGCTCTGCCTCCTGGGACTGATCCTCTGGGGCGTGGCGTTCTACACGATCGACTACTGGCTGCTGAAGACCAGGAAGGTCTAAGAAACGGATTAGGCGGTCCCGCCCGTGCGTGAGAGGACGGACGGGACCGTGCCGGACAATCCGGACACCCGGATCGGATCGCACCATGTCGGTCCCGAGCAGGGTTATCTCGACGGTCTCGAACCCATCCCAGCGGTCGCACTGCCTCACGAATCTGTGGACCATGGAATCCCCGCCGACGTAGATCGTGTCCGTCTCGGTGCGGTCCTCGAACTGCCGCACCAGGGTGTACACGCTGCAGACCATCCCTCCGTCCCCTGTGTCCAGAATCGCCACGCCCGCGTCCCTGTCCGAAAGGTGCTCGAGCGCCGAATCGGACAGAATGAGCGAGCTGATGTACCGCCTCTCGCCGGCGTCGTCGGAGAGTTCGCCGTCGACGTAGATATCCAGGGCGAAGCTGCCATCTGAGCGGACCTCTGAGACCACACCGCGGACGACGTGGCTCTCCGAGACGGGTTCGTCCCCGTCCACGGTGCATGTGACCTCCCACTCGATGTACGAGTCCTCCTCGACGTCGAACGACGAGGGCGCCTCGTAGCGGCCCGTATCGTGGATGACCCATGCGATGGCGACGACGGCCACGGCCGCCATGAGGACCGCGATGACGGCCCTGCGGTTCAGCATCAAGTCCCCCTCACCCCATGGAGGATCTCGTCGAGGATGTACATCGCCCCCTGCATCCCGTATACCGGCCTGGGCATGATGTCGTCGATGCCCATGGACGAATATCCGATCGGTATTCCGGCGCGGCAATCGCCTGCCAGTTTCATCGTCAGGGCGGCGATCCCCTCGCAGAGGACCACTCCCGAAGGGACGGGCTCCCTGCTCCATGCCTCCTGGAAGCCCACACGTTCAAGGAATGATGCCAAGGCCTCGGATTCGACCTCGTCCGCACCGTCATCGACTGCGACGGCGGCCGGGGCCATGGCCAGATATCCATAGAGCCACTCGGTCAACGGCCTGATTATGGATGCCGTCCCTGCGGCCGAGAACGTGAGCCCGCGGATGCGGACGGCGTTGTAGCGCATCCCCGTGAACCTGCGCGCCACCTCCCGTCCGCAGGCGTCTATCCTCCCCAGTGCCTTGGAGGGGTCCCTGTCCGTCGCATCCGCGACCGCCATGACCCATGCCTCGAGGGCATCGAAGCCGACCGGCGCCCCCTTCCCGGAGCGTATGGAGGGGACCCCGCGGGACCCGTACCATTCCGTCAGCCCGGAGCACATCTCCGGACAGACGACCACGTTGAACTCGGAATCGACGGAACGGACCAGCTCGTCCACCGAGGAACCGGCACCCGGACAGCATACGACCTCCAGACCCATGTCGTTCAGGAGAGATGCCAGCTCGTCCCTGGCCGCCCTCCAATCCTTGTCCATGAGCGACAGCCCCAGGAGATTCACCGTCCCTCCGCGCACGTCGCCCCGCTCGGGATCCAGGTGCTCCATCACATATGCCAGCGTGCGGCCGCACGCACGCGTCGCCGGGACGGAGGCCATCGACTCCGGGATGTGCATCGCCACGTCCTCCAGCCCGTTCTCGCGGATGGCGCGCCAATGGTCGTCCCCGATCAGCCCCGCCCCGGGAGAATCGATCACCACCGCGAGCGACGGGCGCCTGGATGCGACCTCGCCAAGGCCCTCGGACGACTTGTAGTAGGCGCCGTTGATGAAATCGTACTCGTCGAGATAAGAGGACGGCACCCTCGGGTAGCCGTAGTAGTACGGGGCGGTGAACGGCTCGGACCCTTCCCGGGGGAGCACCGCCGAGGATATGACCGTGTGGCGCACCCTGCATCCTCCGGGACCGTGGAGGAACACGGCCGCATCCGCTATCCCCTCCACGGCCATGATCGAACCCGTCAGCCCGTCGGGCAGCTGCCGCCTCATGGCAACCTCCACCCCTCGACCGCCGGGATGCGGGGGATGTTCTCGAGATACCGGACGTAGTCGAACACCGGACGGTAGCCCACCCCCATCCTGCTGATCTTGGCGAACGCCGTACCATCGGGGACGGGACGCGGGAGGTCCCCTATCAGCAGGTCGGGCCTCATCTCCTCGAGGTCCCTCGAAAGGTCCTCCTCCGTGTAGTCCTCCGTGATGCCGTACCTGGAATCGGAGCCGGACCTGACGGTCTTGCGCGGGTTCGGGGCGGTGCCGATCCGGAGGATCTCGACGTCCAGGTCACGCAGGGTGTCGATGAGCCAGTCCGGGTTGGACCCCATCCTCCATGTGACTATGACGCGCCTCCCCTCCATCGCAGGGCGGTGTACGTCGATGAAGTCGGAATACTCCCTCCCGGCGCGTTCGGCCTCCCTCTCGGCCAGCACCTCCCTGCCGGTGCGGCGTCCCACCTCGCGGACCCAATCCAGGTATCCGCGGATGCCCAGCGGCATCGGGGCAGGGAACGGCTCGCGGCCCGTGTGCTCCGTGACGAGGGACATCATGTGCCTCGCGCCCCTCGTGTCGCTCATGAGTATGTCGAACTCCCCGCGGCAGAACTCCTCCGGCGGCGCGGGGGAACCGTCGTCGATGAACCTGCAGTTGACCATGAGGCCGAAGGACGCGAGGATCCTGTCCAGCTCCCGACGGTTCGACAGGGACTGGATGTCGAAGAACGAGTTGGAGACGAGGTTCACGAGACCCCTCTCCGGCTCCACGGACGGGTCTATGCGGTCGGCGATGGCCTCCGAGGCCATCTCGAACCCGTCGTTGAACTCGCCCTTGATGTCCCCGTCCGCCGATATCAGATCGATGCGGACATCCGGATGCGCGAGGCGCACCGACTGCACGACGGAGTTGCAGTCGTCCCCGATGATGCCCGGCATGCAGGTGGTGACCGCCGCGACCTTGCGGTAGCCCTCGCCGATCGCATTCTCCAACGCCCATCTCAGGAACCCGTCCCCTCCGAATATTGCGGCGGAATCGTCCATCATGGAGGAGCGGATGTCCAGGGTCGGACCCGTTTCGTACAGACCCTGCTCATAAAGTCCCATGATGGCCTTTGCGCGGGTGATAGCCATGAGGTACGAGCAGGACATGGGGCCGTGCACGATGACGGCGGTGTCGCCGAGCCTCGCGAAGGCGGACGCGGCGCCGTAGGCGGAACAGGAGTTCATCACCCTCGCATCCCTTATGGAGTTCCTGCGGCATCCGCCGCAGACGGTTCGTTGCGGGACCTCGACCGATGGCGGCCTTATCTCCCTGCCGGCCGCCAGATCGGAGAGCTGAGCGTCATCCAGCGGACGGGGGAAGAACGTCACGCCCCCTCCCTCGGAGGCCGCGACGATGCGGTCCGCGATTCTGCGCACCTGCTCCGCGATGGCCCCGTCCGGATGCAGCTCCATGACGGTGTGCCCCCGGGATTCCGCATCTGCGAACAGACGGTCCCTGGGGATCATCGCGATGACCTCCGTGCCCGTGGCCTTCGCGAACCTCTCCACGGTCTCCCTCTCCCCCTCCACCCCGCGGCAGTTGAGAACGATGCCGAGGAGCCTCGGCTTCCCGTTGTCGAAGTTGAGCAACCCGCGCATGATGTTGTTCGCCGCGTACATCGCCATGAACTCCCCAGAGGTCACGAGGATGACCCCGTCGGCGTACTCGCTCCTCAGCGGTACCGCGAATCCCCCGCAGACTACGTCGCCGAGTACGTCGTAGACCCTGACGTCCACACCGATGTCGTCGGCCCCCAGCCTCTTCAGGGTGTCGAACGTCGTGAGTATCCCGCGTCCGGCACAGCCTATGCCGGGTTCGGGTCCGCCGGCCTCGGCGCAGAGCACCCCCGCCGTGCCATCCTCGATGACATCCTCGAGCCTCCTCCTGCCGATCGGCGTCTCCCTCACGTATTCGAGCACGGTGCGCTGAGCCCTGCCTCCCAGGAGCAGCCTCGTGGAGTCGTGCTTCGGATCGCATCCGATCTGCATGACCCTGAGGCCCCTCTCGGCTAGGGCCACCGAGATGTTGGCCGACATCGTCGATTTCCCGATGCCGCCCTTGCCGTACACCGCTAGTTGGAACATACATCCAACATACTCTGACGAGATAATAACCCCTTGCCCCCGCAGGGTCCGGGCGACCATTCATCCCGCCGTGGACCTCTACGCCAGATGCAAGCCCCTCCTCGACGGGAGCCCCGGATCCGGCAGCCGATCGGTCCGCTTTGTCGCCGATTCTCCGGACCTCGGAGGAACCCGGCCCATTCCCTGGGTTCCGACGATCTGATCTCGCATTCGTCCAGTGCCTTCAGGTATCCGTCTATGGTGTCCTCCGCCCTCGATTCCCATCCGTCGCCTCCCTCCAGGAGGATGGCGGTGAGCTCGTAGACGGGGAGGCCCATCGCATGGCCGGGGGTGTGGACGCACGAGCAGCCCTGACCGACCGCATGGCACAGCGCGGCGACGATCGGGTCCCCGACGTCCCGGGCCATCCCGTGGACCGCCAGGATCGCCCTCCTCGCTTCCTGCATGCGGACCGCACCCTCCGACCAGAGGGTGCAGGTGCGGACGGCCTCGGCCGGCCTCCCGTCCTCCGGGAACATGCCTCTCAGCCTGTCAGCCACGCGGCCCGCGCATTCCAGCCCCCACAGCACGACCGTCCTGCGGTCCGCCGACGAGAGCCGCCCGGCCAACTGTGCCAGGCACGGGCTGTCCATGCGGAAGAGGATCGCGTTGCCCCTCTCCAGACGTGCCAGCGCGTCGTCGAAATCCATGCGGGACGGAACGCCTGCCTGGGATATGGACCCATCCCCGCGGCCAGGGGTATCATCCGTGTAATTGACAACGTTTAGAGCCGGCCCCTCCCCGGACGGCATCCCGGTCATCCCCTGGGCCACCAGTGCCAGGACCACATACGTACGGGCGGATCCCCCGGGATCGGAAACATTGTATGCTTACAATCTGCTATACCAATCTTAGATCGGATTCACCCGACGCTCGGTCGGCCAGTAACCATATTATATCCTGAGCCGTCCTTTCACCCTCATGGATTTCGCACTGATGTTCTGCCCTTACTGCGGCGGGGACGTCGACACCGGCGACGGTTCGAAATACCTCTGCAGGAGCTGCGGCAAGAACATCTACACCGACCGCGGGAGCGCCCTCCACTTCATCCGCCCCGGAGAGAAGGGGGACCGCCTCAGGGAGGCCATGGACGCCCTTCGGGATGACAACCCCAAGAAGGCCCAATCCATAGCCGACGAGCTCCTGGAGATTTCTGACGACGACTTCGACGCCCACTTCCTTCTGGGTGCCATCTACGCCTCCATGGGCGAGGACGGCAGGGCCGCCGCCGAATGGAAGAGGGGGCTGGACCTCCTCACCGTCTACACGAACATAGACGCCTACATCTGCCTGATGGCGAGATGCATCTCCGACATGATGTACGACAAGGAGAGGGAGTACGTCGAGTTCGAGCCCTTGCGCTACATAGACAAGCTCTGCGACGAGATCTACGCGAGCACCGCGGAATCCTGCAAGGCGTTCTTCTACTACACTATCTACCGCGACTACAGGTCCCTCATGGGGAGCCTCCAGGCGGAGGGCAAGGAGACGTTCACCGACGTCATCCCCAAGCTCTTCAGGAGGATCGTCGAGTACCACCACAACTTCTGGTGCCTCATCCGCATCATAGACGAGTACCTCGTCAGCGTCGGATACAACGCAGACACCTACGTGGACGACGAGATGGAGGAGTTCCACGTCTACGACCTCATCAGGAAGGACCTGATCTCGTACACCTCCAAGATGGACGAGGGCGACATGCGCAGGATCATGGCCTACTGGGACGACGTGAAGCTCAAGGAGAACGAGGTCCGTCTGGAATCGATCCTCCCCCGCATGAAGGACGTGGGCGTCATCGGCATGCTCCTAGCCAAGAGGTCGGCCCCCCAGGACCAGAACGGGATTGACGAACCGGACGCCGTCGACGCGTACGTCAGGCACTGCCTGCTGATGGACCTGGACGAGTCAGAGGATCCCCAGATGGTCCAGTAAGATCCTCAGACCGATCAGGATGAGGATCACGCCTCCGACGAGCTCTGCACGGCTGCCGAACCTGTCACCGACCAGGCTCCCCATCTTCACGCCGGCTGCCGAGATCAGGAAGGTCACCACACCGATCATGACGGCCGACTGGACTATGTCGTCGCCCGTCATGGCCAGGGATATGCCCACCGCGAGCGCGTCTATGCTCGTGGCGATGGCCAGCACCAGCATCGTCCTGAAGCCTATGCTGTCGTCGACCCCCTCCTCCTCGCCGGAGAGGGCCTCGCGTATCATGTTGGCCCCTATCAGTGCCAGCAGCGCGAATGCGATCCAATGGTCGTACTCGGAGATGTACGAGTAGAACGACGACCCCAGCAGGTAGCCGATCACGGGCATGACGGCCTGGAAGAACCCGAACCACAGGCCGATGACCAGTATCGCCTTGACACCCGGCTTCCTCATGGCCAGGCCCTTGCAGATGGCCACGGCGAACGCGTCCATGGCCAGCCCGACGGCGATCAGCAGCACGCTGAGGTATTCCATGGCGGCCACATGCCTTTCATGTATATCTATCGAGACGCTCGGCGTCCCTGCCCCTCAGGTCCACCACCCTGTCGCGGGGCATGACGGCGCCCCACAGGAGCTCCGTGTCGTCCGAGTACAGGCGGCGGATCCAGCCGTCGCCGCCCGCGTAGCAGTAGACGCACCCGTGCCCGCAAGTCCCGTACTCGCCGATGTCGACGCTCCTGACGCACAGGCACCCCTCCCTCAGGTCCGACCTGGCGCTGTCGTACGGGATGTCCAGGGACCTCAGGGTGGCGGCGTCCAGGCACCCTCTCGGCTCTATACCGAAGCGGGACAGGTCCCTGCGGGGGCAGCAGCAGCTCAGGGTCATCCCGTGGTCGCGGGCCACCTCCGACGCCATCCCCGCGAACGCGTCCATCTCCTCCGGCGAGACCCTCCTGATGACCCCCGCGCCCTCCAGGCCCAGGAGCCTCCCGTAGATGTCGACGAAGCTGAACACGCACCTGTCGGTCCATTGGGAGGCCTCGGAGCACATCATGGAGAACTTCCTGCGGTGGTACTCCAGCGATATCCCGGCGTTGAGGATGACCGGGTCGTACCTCCAGACCATCCTGTCCCTGCCGATGATGCCCGCCATGTCCAGGCAGGAGTCGTTGACATCCGCCTTGAACCTGACCCCCGGCTCCAGGTCCTTCCCGTAGGGGGTGAGCGTGACCTGGAACAGGGCTGTGTGCCCCATCCTGGCGATCTCCCTCATGTTGTCCACCATCGGCCCGGGATCCTTGGTCATGAAGACTATGCAGTCCACGTTGCCACTGGTCAGGTCGACCCTGTGGACGGTGGTCCTGGACACCGGGTTGCGGACCAGGGCGTACCCCGCCCTGAGCCTGTTCATCATCCACTCCGAATGGAAGGCCGGGATGTCCGTGCGACGGCTGGCGGATATGATCATCTGTTCCCGCATACGCCTTCTGGACTTGACGCTTTCCCGGAGAAACCCCTATATAGTAATGGATAGAAATGCCGATTCATGCATGGCCCGTGCATATTCTCCTGCATAACCCTGATCGGCACCGTGAGCATCACGGAGGACGGAGATGGACGGATCACAGGGCTCTACCTGCCCAGCTCCAACCTCCCCTGCATGGAGGACCGCGAGACCGACATCCTCTCGGAGGCGGCCGGACAGCTGAACGAGTACTTCAGCGGGAAGAGGAGGTCATTCGACCTGCCGCTTTCCTACCAGAGGTCGGAGTTCAGGACCGCAGTCCTGGAGTCACTCATGCGCATCCCGTACGGCGAGGTGCGCACATACGCCCAGGTGGCGGAGGACGTCGGGTCCCCCAGGGCCTTCAGGGCGGTCGGGACCGCGTGCGCGGAGAACCCCATACCGATCATCATCCCCTGCCACCGCGTGGTGCCCTCCTCGGGGGGCGTCGGCAACTACGCCGGGGGGTCCTCCCTGAAGAGGAGGCTCATCGACTTCGAGAGGGGTAACCTTTGACCGTCCCATACAGGGACCTGCTCAGGGAGTCCGCCGAGCCGAGGCTGGCGGAGTTCAACTCGAAGCTCACGCCCGGGAAGGAGGGGATCATCGGGGTCCGCATCCCCCGCATCAGGGAGATCGCCCGCATTGTCGTCAGGGACGACTGGCGCCAGGTCCTGGACTCCGAGCCGGAGTGCTTCGAGGAGGAGGTCCTCAGGGGGATCGTGATAGCCACCGCCCCGGTGACCGTGGAGGAGCGCATATCCCTGACGGAGGATTTCTTGGATCACATCGACAACTGGGCGACCTGCGACGTGTTCTGCTCGTCGTGGAAGGTCCGCGCCGGCGACATGGGAAGGGCATGGGACTACTTCTCCGGACTCATAGACTCTGGCGAGGAGTACCGCATGAGGGTCTCGGTGGTAGCCAGGATGTCCCATTTCAAGGACGAGGCCCGCTGCCGGCTGCTGCTGGAGGACATCGCCACCCACGACCATCCAGGGTACTACTACCGCATGGGCGCGGCCTGGGCGGTGTCGGTGGTGTACGTGTACCACCCGGATATGGTGAGGGACTTGCTGGAGTCCGGACGGCTGGAGCCGTGGACCCACAACAGGTCCATACAGAAGATAAGGGAGTCCCGGAGGGTGTCCGGGGAGGAGAAGGACGCCCTGAGCGCCCTTAGGCGCACATCTCCCTGACGATCCTCTCGATCTCGTCGGCGTTGGCGTCGCCGACCCTCGCGCCCTTCCTCTCCAGCCAGGTCCATCCGCGGCTCTCGCACTCCTCCCTGAAGTCGGGGCTGGTGACCGCGATGACCTTGCCGTGCTCGATGGCGTCGGCCCTCAGGAACATGGCGAACATGTCCTTGGGCACGCATATGACGACCTTGTCGAAGGGCCTCGTGAGGAAGGAGGTCTTCTCCACGAAGTGGTTGGCGGCGTCCACCGCCTCGTACTCCTCCTTGTTGGACATGACCCTCGGGTAGTCCTCGATCTGATAGTTCGCGGGGACGAAGCCGTACCTGGTGGTGATTATGCCGAAAGACACGTCGCAGAGCTTGGAGCCGTCATTCTTGACGGCGGTGTCCAGCCTCTTCACGAGGTTCTTTACCTCGGTCACGCGTCCGCCGAACATGTTGAAGGCTGAGTCTATCCTGTTCCTCACCAGGAACACGGTGGAGTCGTTGGTGACGATCAGCACCCTGTTCAGGAGCTTGGTCTCGACGGCGATCTTTGTCATGGTCACACCCTCTTGGGGCCGAGCCTGTACGCGATGCTGCAGTTGCCCTCGGCGGAGACCATGCAGGGCCCCATGGGGTTCATGGGCTTGCAGACCTTGCCGAACATCGGGCACTGCTCCGACTTGATTATGCCCCTCAGCACCTCTCCGCACCTGCATCCCTTGGCCTCCACGTCGACCTCGGGGGTGTTCCTGAGGATGTCCTCGTGGACCTTGGTGGCGTCGTGGTCCTGGTAGGCGGGCCTGAGCGCCAGCGCGCTCTTGGGGATTACCGGGAATCCCCTCCACGACCTGTCCACGGGCTCGAAGGTCTCGTCCATCAGCTTGAGCGCGGCGGGGTTGCCCTCGGGCCTCACCAGCCTGGTGTACTCGTTCTCCACCTCGGCGCGGCCCTCCTTGAGCTGCTTGCAGAGCATGTAGCAGGACATCAGGATGTCCAGGGGCTCGAACCCCGCGACGACCTGCGGGACGTGGTGTACCTCGGAGACCGGCTCGAACATCCTCGTCCCGGTTATGACGGCCACGTGGCCGGGCATGATGAACCCGTCGATCCTGTTCTCGCCCAGGTCGAAGAGCGCCTGTATGATGGGCGGGCAGATCCTGTGGCAGCTGTACACGCTGAAGTTCTCGGGGCAGTCGTCCCTGTTGATCGGGACCGCGGTTGAGGGGGCGGTGGTCTCGAACCCCACCCCGACGAAGACCAGCGGCTTGTCGGGCTGGTCCCTGGCCATCTGGACCGCGTCGTCTATGGAGTACACTATCCTCACATCGGCCCCGTCGGCCTTGGCGTCGAACAGCGAACCCACTGTGGTGGGCACCCTCATCAGGTCCCCGAAGGCGGTGACGGTGACGCCGCTCCTGGCGAGGGTGATGGCGTCGGCGATCTCGTGGCTGGTGGTGACGCACACCGGGCACCCGGGCCCCTGGGCGATGGTCACGCCGACGTCGTTGAGCATCTCCTCGAGACCGAAGCGGACGATGGTGTCCTGGTGGGTCCCGCATATGTGCATGAGGCGCACGTCCATGTCCATGGCCCCTATGCGCTCTAGGATCTTCTTCGCTGTCGCCTCGTCCCTGTACTTGAACATCAGTCAGCCTCCTCGATATCCATGCATTTGACGGTGCAGGACATCCCCCTCACGACCTTCACGTGCCCCCCGCACTCGGGACAGGACAGGACGGGTATGGAATGGGTGTCGAAGTCCGGGTCGGTGATGACCGTCGCCGGCCCCTCGTACCCGCAGCTGTCGCAGACGAGCTCGATGGGCTCGTGCTCCACGATGAACTGCGACCCCTCCAGGATGGTTCCGCGGGTGACGATCTCGTACGCGAAGCTCATCTGCTCCTCGCCCAGGTTCGTGAGATCGCCGATGACGACGGTGACGCTGTTCACCTTGACGACGTTGTACCTCTCCAGCTCGGCGATCACCGCATCGACGAGACTTGTCACTACCGACACTTCATGCATCGCGCGGGTATCCGCTGGCTGGTTTAAGCCAGTTACTTTAAACGGTTCTTATCGGCGTAGAAGGCGCAGAAACCGGAGACGCGGCACCTCTCGCAGTGGGGGTGGTTGGGCTGGCAGGTGACCTGCCCGTGGCGGACGAAGTACCTGTTGATGTCGGACCACCTCTCCCTGGGGGTCAGGTCCATCAGCGCGAACTCCGTCTCCTCCGGCGTCCTGGTGCTGACCAGGCCCATGAGGTTGGATATCCTGTGGACATGGGTGTCCACGCAGACTGACGGGATGCACATGGCGTAGGACCTGACGCAGGCCGCGGTCTTCCTGCCGACCATGGGCAGCTTGACCAGCTCCTCGGTCTCCTCCGGGATCCTCCCGCCGTACTGGTCCCTGAGGACCTTGCAGCACTCCACGATGGCGTTGGCCTTCTGTGTGGGGAACCCCGCCGGACGGATGAGGGTGGCCACCTCCGCCGGGTCGGCCTCGGCTATGGCATCCACGGAATCGAACCTCCCGAAGAGGTTGTCGGATGCCTTCCTGGTGTTGTCATCCCTGGTGCGCTGGGACAGTATCGTGGCTATGAGGACGTGGAACGGGTCGCAGGGCCACTCGGGGTTCAGACCCTCGGAGCTCCTGCCGGGGTACACCCCGACGTCGTAGTCCTCGGCCATTATGTTCAGGATCTCGCATATCTCGACTGCAGCCATCTCAACGCATCCTCCGCTGTCCTGAAAGAGCCTGTGACGAGGACGTTCATGTCCTCCCTGGCCTCCATGGCGGCGTCCATCGCCTCCGCGACCGTGCCGAACTCCCCGTCCACCGGCCCGTAGCGCGACATCGCCTCCGCCAGCCTGCCCGCCGGTGCCGCCCTGGGTGAGGCCGGCGACGTCACGAAGACCTTGGCGGCGATCTTGGAGAGTTCCTCGGCCACCCCGTCGACGTCCTTGTCCCCGAGCATCCCCAGCACGAGGACGACCTTGCCGTAGATCTCGGCTATGTCTGAGCTGAGGCACCTGGCCCCGTTCAGGGTGTGGGTGACGTCCACGATTATCGGCTCGGCCAGGAGCTTCTGCATCCTGCACGGCCACGAGACGTACTCCAGGCCCTCCGAGACGAATCCGGCGACCTCCTCGCTGTCCGAGAGGTGCGAGACCGCCTCTATTGCGAGCGACGCGTTCCTGGCCTGGTGCCTCCCGGGGAGGTACACCGTGTGGAGCTCTCCGCGGTAGACCATGTCGACGCACTCCGGCCAGCTGGACATGACCTCGACGTCGGTGTCCAGGACGCGGACTATGGGGCACCCGACCTCCCTGGCGTGAGTTTCGAGAACCTCGTATATCGGGTCGGGATTCATCGTTATACACGGGACGCCGGGCTTCATGATGCCGGCCTTCTCCAGGGTGATCTTCTCGATCGTGTCGCCCAGGAACTCGACGTGCTCCATGCCGATGTTGTTGATGACCGTGACCTCCGGCGAGATGACGTTGGTACTGTCTAGCCTACCGCCCATGCCGACCTCGACCACGGCGATCTCGGCGGACACCGTCCTGAAGTAGAGGAGCGCGATGACCGTCAGCACCTCGAACCTGGTGCAGACGATGCCCTCGTCGGTCATGGCCTCCACGTGGGGGCGGACCTCTCCGATCATCTGGATCAGCTCCCTGTCGCTGATCTCCTCGCCGCCCATGCGGATGCCCTCGTTGACCCTCATGATTGTCGGGGACGTGAAAGCCCCGACCCTCTTCCCGGCCGCCTTCAGGATGGATTCGATCATCGCGCACACGGAGCCTTTGCCGTCCGTACCTGCGACATGCACGAAACGCATCCCGACGTGGGGATCCCCCACGCGTCTCAGAAGCTCCAGGGTGCTCTCGAGCCCCGGCACTATGCCCTTCCTGGCAAGGCCCTCGAGCCATGCCATGTTCCCGTCTGGGTCCAATGAAATCTCCGGGACGCTCCAACATCGGAACGGATATAAGGTCTTCGTCGGGAGATTCGGACTCCCTGGGACCGCTGGGTTATTACATCCCGGGCCGATTCCCGACGCGGATGAGCGCAGACGCCGAGACCTGCCCGCAGGGGACCCGCATGAGGGGCCTGATCATACTGAACGCGTACACCAGGAGGCCCCAGATGCTCCATCAGGCCGGACGCCTGACGGAGGAGTTCGCCCTCCGCGGGGTGGACGTGGAGGTGTGGCACAACGACAGGTTCCTGGCGGTCGTCGACGGCGACGGCATCGCCACGGCGGTGGACGGCTTCGACTTCTGCATCTTCCTGGACAAGGACAGGTACACCCTCAGATGCCTGCAGATATCCGGGATACCCCTGTTCAACTCGTACGAATCGATCATGGCCTGCGACGACAAGATGATGACGTACATCGAGCTGGCCGGCAGGGGCTTCCGCATGCCGAGGACGCTTCCGGGACTGCTGTGCTACGACCCGGACGCCGTCATCGGCGACGAGGTCTACGAAAGGATCGAGGGGGAGCTAGGATACCCAGTGGTGGTGAAGGAGTGCCACGGGTCCATGGGCACCGGGGTGTTCCTGGCGCGCGACAGGGGCGAGCTCGGGCGCGTTATGTCCGAGGTCAAGTGCGACGCCCACCTGATCCAGGAGGCCGTCACCTCCAGCATGGGCAGGGACCTCAGGGTCATGGTCGTTGGGGACAGGGTCCTCGGCGGGATGCTGAGGAGCTCCGACGGTTTCCAGTCCAACATAGCCGGCGGCGGGCACGGGGCGCCTTACGAGCTCGACGACGCCCTGGTCGAGGAGTCCCTCGGCATAGCCAGGGCCCTGGGCCTCGTCTACTGCGGCATCGACTACCTCTTCGGGGAGGACGGACCGGTGGTATGCGAGGTGAACTCCAACGCGTTCTTCATGGAGTTCGAGAGGGTCACCGGGATCAACATCGCCGGGGAGTACGCGGACCTCATCATCAGAAGATTGGAAAAGGGATTGTGAGGGAGGGCGGCTGGACCGCCGCTCCGCTCACTCGAAGATGTCCTTGTAGATGGAGTCGACGAGCTCCGGGTAGGTCATTCCCTTGTCCTTGGCGACCTCCCTGACCAGGTCCATGGTACCGGAGCCGTACTGGGCGGCCTTCTTCCTCTTCTCCGCGATGAACGGGTAGCCGAGGTTCCTGGCCACGCTCCTGAGGACCATCTTCCTGGAATCGGCGTCCAGGGGCTTCAGGTCCTTGAGGTCCATGGCGTTGACCTGCATGGTCACGATGGGGTCCATGTACGGGTAGAGGATCTTCTTGCCGAAGTGGTCCGCCACGATGGTCTCGTGGGGGATGGTGGACGTGATGAGCTTGCCCAGGTCGGCCTTCCTCATCCTCACCAGCTCGTCGTCGGGGAGACCGACGTACTTGTTGTATCCGTAGAACAGCTCGTCGGAGCCCTGTCCGCCGAGGATGTACTTCTCGTGGACGGTCTTGCACACGAAGAACAGAGGGAGCTCGAATGAGAGCGTCAGGGGGCTGGACGTCCTGGTGATGGAGATCATCTCCCTGAGCCTGGCCTCGATGTTGTCCTTCGTTATGGGTATGTGGAGCCAGGGGAGACCGAGCCTCTCGGACATGTCCTGGGCCATGACCACGTCGTATGACTGGTCCTTACCGGATGTGTAAAGGGTGACGGATCTGGCGTAGTCCTTTGCGACCGCGGCCACGAGTCCGGAGTCCAGTCCCCCGGAGAACGCCACGGCCACATCCTGGTCCTCGACTCCGGCCCTGATGGCGGAGACGATCGCACGTTCGAGGTTCTCGATATCGGCCGACATGATGGCGGTATCGGACCCGTTTCTCTTAACCCTATCGCGTGCGCGGATGCCCGTCTGGACGCGGATGCACACGCATGCACGTCCGCCCGGGTGCGCGCTCACCGCGCATCGGGCGGGCGTAAAGTGTTATTACTGGCTTCGGAGATTAACCGGCATGGACGGCGTGACACGCATCGGGGTCTCCCTGGAGCCGGAGCTCCTCAAGGCCTTCGACGAATCCATCTCAAAGAAAGGCTACGTCAGCAGGTCCGAGGCGATCCGCGACCTGGTCAGGGACTCCCTGGCGGAGAACGAGTGGAAGAACGAGGACGAGTGGATGGTCGGCACCATCGTCATGGTCTACGACCACACGATGAGCGCCGTCGGCGAGAAGCTGACCGACCTCCAGCACGAGCACCAGCCCCTCGTGAACACATCGGTGCACATCCACCTGGACCACGACAAGTGCATGGAGATCCTCATCTGCGAGGGCAAGCTCGGTGAGCTCAAGAGCTTCGCCAACGAGATCACGTCGATAAAGGGCGTCCTGAGGGGCAGGCTCACCATGGCGGCACCCTCCTCCGGCAACCTCCATCACATCGGCCACAGGAACTGACCCGTCCGCCTCGAGGCCGTCGACACCCAGGATTATGGTCGACAGGCCGTCCCCGCCGAACCCGCATACGCGGTTGACGTGCTCGGCCGAGGACACCGAAGGGTAGAACACCTCGGTCACCATGCCGTCAGGGACCGGGACTGTCTCCAGGGGACTGGAGCGCATCACCAGCCTCACCTCCCCTCTGCACTTCTTGGAGGGGTACAGGACGAAGCCCTCGGACATCCACATCACGTCCCCGCGGGACCTGTACTCGTCGACCCTGCCCGGCGGCACGTCGTGCCCGACCACCGTCCCATCGCAGTCGACCATCTCGATCGTCACCGACGAGGGACGGGGGAAGCGGGAGTCGCAGGAGAGGGCGAACACCGTCCCCCTGCATGATGCGGAGACCAGCCCCGGCACCTCCAGGGGCATCCCGCCGGAGACCCTTCCTATCGAGCGCTCGATGTCCAGCACAGCCGCCACTTCCGCATCCTGTAGGATGGATGTATCAACCACCCCTACGGATGCGCGAAGGGCCGTTTCGAAATCGTACGCAGAAGCCATGACCCAGGTATCGCCCCATGGTTGATAAACCGGTGTGATGCTGGATACAGTCTGGACAGAACATCCCGCCACTCCGTCGGAGGGGGCTACGGTAGCAGGAACTTATAGTCCAAAGAACCATTAAATAAAGCAGAGGACGTCCGCCAGGCGATGAAGAAGCTGATAATCACCGAGAAGGCCAACGCGGCCAGGAGGATATCCACGATTCTGTCGGACGGCAAGTCCCACTCCTCCACGACCGGCGGCGTGACGGTGATTTCCTTCGAGTCCGGGGGCGACGACTACGACGTCGTGAGCCTCAGGGGACACATCATTGAGCTGGACTACCCCAAGGAGTACAACGACTGGAGCAGCACCTCCCCAGTGGACCTGGTGTACGCCCCGCAGGTCAAGACCGTCAGGGTGAAGTCCATCCTCGGGATGATCAGGGACCTCGCCTCGAAGGCGGACGAGATAATCATCGCCACCGACTACGACAGGGAGGGGGAGCTCATCGGCATGGAGACCGTCCGCGAGGCCGGTGCCGACATGAGCATCGTCAAGAGGGCCAAGTTCAGCGCCCTGACCAAGGGCGAGGTGGAGAATGCCTTCGACAACCTGACCGAACCCGACAAGAAGCTGGCCGACGCGGCCGAGGCGAGGCAGATCATCGACCTCGCCTGGGGCGCCGTGCTCACCAGGCTCATTTCCCTTTCATCAGGACAGGTGGGGAAGAACTTCATGTCCGTGGGCAGGGTCCAGAGCCCCACGCTCAAGCTGCTCGTCGACAGGCACGAGGAGATCGAGAGCTTCGTGCCCAAGCCCTACTGGGAGATAATCGGCAAGTTCGGCATCCTCGCGTTTAAAGGCTCCCATACATCCAACCCCTTCTGGGACAAGGACGAGGCCGAGGCCATCCTGGACGTCATCTCCGAGCACAAGGAGGGGACCGTCGTCTCATACAAGGTCTCGCCCAAGGAGGAGTACAGGCCGGCTCCCTTCGACACAACCATGATGCAGGTGGAGGCCAACAAGATCGGCATCCCGCCGACCACCGCCATGAAGCTGGCGGAGGACCTCTACACCGGCGGATACATCTCGTACCCCCGTACCGAGAACACGGAGTACCCCCGCACCCTCAACCTCAGGTCGGTCCTGGAGAAGCTGAAGGACGGGGACTTCAAGTCGGAGGCCGAGGAGATCCTGGCGCAGGAGAAGATCATTCCCTCCAAGGGAAAGAGGCGCACAACCGACCACCCGCCCATATACCCCACCGCGGGAGCCTCCGCGGACAAGATGAAGGGCGACAAGTGGAAGCTCTACGAGCTCATCGTCAGGAGGTTCCTGGCCACGGTGGCGCCCAACGCCGAGGCGGAGGTCACAGAGTGCAACATAGACGTCGGTGGCGAGATCTTCGAGTCCGAGGGCTACGTCCTCAAGAAGAAGGGCTGGAAGAAGTACTACGGGAAGTACCTGAAGGCCAACGACAGCCGTCTCCCGCCCCTCAGCGTCGGGGACAAGGTGGACATCAGGTCCATGACCGTGGTGGAGTCGGAGACGAAGCCCCCGTACAGGTACAACCAGGGTTCCCTGATCCAGGAGATGGACAGGCTCCAGCTGGGAACCAAGTCCACCAGGCACGACATCATAGGCAAGCTGTACTCCAGGAACTACGTCCAGGGCAACTACATGATCCCCACTCCCAGCGGGATCGCGCTCACAAAGGCGCTGGAGAACCACGGCGGCGGCATCACCGAGCCGGACATGACAGCTAAGCTTGAAGCCGACATGCTCAGCATATCCGAGGGAGAGAGGACCCTGGACTCGGTGGTCACCGAATCGCAGGACATGCTCCACGACGTGGCCGTCAAGATCTCCGAGGACTCTGACGAGATCGGGTCCGAGATCAAGGCCGCGCTCCACTCCCAGCAGCACATCGGCATCTGCCCCACCTGCGGGAACAACATGACGATCAAGAGGTCCAAGAACGGGAACTTCATCGGATGCGACGGGTACCCGGACTGCAAGAGGGCATATCCCGTGCCAAGGGGCGCGCTCATACAGACCGTGGAGACCACCTGCCCCGTGTGCGGACTCCCACAGCTCAGGATCATCAGGAAGGGCAACCCGCCCATGGTCCAGTGCATCGACCCGAAGTGCCCGAGCAACACAGAGAAGAACGACCTCGGCCCCTGCCCCACCTGCGGTGCGGGGAGGATGAGGATCCTGTACTCCAAGGCCGGTAAGAGGTTCGCCGGATGCTCCGAGTGGCCCAACTGCACGCAGACCTACCCGCTGAGGCCCAGGGGAAGCATCTCCTACGCCGGGAGGCAGTGCGCGATCTGCAAGGCCCCGATGATAAAGATGGGCAACGCGGAGGAGTGCATCAACCCCGACTGCCCCGGCAGGAAGAAGGGTTCTAAGAGCAAAAAGCAGGAGCCCCAGGCCGAGTCCGAGGACAAGTCCTGAAGCCTGGACCTCCCTTGTTATAACCGGGTATTTATGGTGTTACGATTATAATCAATCGTATTACGGTCTAAGAGTTTTAGAGTGATGGGTTTCAGAGGAGCCAGTCGTCGACTTCCTCGACACCGTTGAAATGGTCGTTGAGGGCGTCGATCTCCCTGGAGATCCTTGCATTCCTGCAAGACATGCACTCCAGCTCCTTGCCGAGGCTGAGCTTCAGCCTCATCTCGGAACGGTCCAAAACCACGATGCGCCCGCAGTTGCAGTACACACTCATGACCGCATTCGCGGCCATATTGTCCAGAGTGCGCAGTTCTGCACCATGTGAAGCGTAGCTAACGCTGTCATTATCGTAATCTACAGTCAACGTTCTCCCCCGAGACGACGCGGATTTCCGGAGTATCCTTATCCATCCATAGGCTCCGTACACGCGCCTATCTCCCTATACTGATGGCACATATAAGCCTTGCCACGAGGGATGATTCAGGTTTTCCTAAAATCGTTAGGAGCGATGGGTTAACGCTGTTTCCCGATAGGTACCTTTAAATAGTGGAATCAAGCCGAAATTGGGTATAAAAACACCTTCGGAAACCGAAGAAAATGAGGAAAAGTAAGGGGTTTTCGAGGGCATCCCGGAGGATGCCGCGCTCAGATCCTGAACTTGGAGACGCCGGGGAACCTGGCCTTGGAGCCGAGGTCTTCCTCGATCCTCAGGAGACGGTTGTACTTGGCCGTCCTCTCTCCGCGGGCGGGCGCGCCGGTCTTGATCTCCCCGGAGCCCCATCCGACGGACAGGTCAGCGATGGTGGTGTCCTCGGACTCTCCGGACCTGTGGGACACGACCACGTTGTAGCCGTTGTCGAAGCTCATCTTGGCGGCGTCGCCGGACTCGGTGACGGTGCCGATCTGGTTGACCTTCAGCAGGAGCGCGTTGGCGGCCCCGGCCTCGATGCCACGGGCAAGACGCTTGCTGTTGGTGACGAAGAGGTCGTCTCCGACAATCTGGACGTGGCTGCCGATCTTCCTCGTGAGCTCGGCGGTGGTCTCGAAGTCGTCCTCGAAGAAGGGGTCCTCGATGCTTATGAGCGGGTGGGCCTTGGTGAGCTCGACGTAGTGGTCGGCCAGCTCCCCGGCGGAGAGCTTCATGTCGTCCACGTCGTAGACCCCGTCCTTGTAGAACTCGGAGGACGCGGCGTCGATCGCCAGGAACACATCCTTGCCGGGGGTGTACCCGGCGTCGGAGACCGCGGAGACGATGGTGGACAGCGCCTCGTCGACGGTGTCCAGGGGAGGGGCGAACCCTCCCTCGTCGCCGATGTTGATGGCGCCGACACCGTACTTCGACTTGAGGATGGACTTGAGGTGCATGTAGACCTCGGACGACATCCTGAGGCAGTCGGAGAAGGACTTGGCCCCAGCGGGGATGATCATGCACTCCTGGATCCTGAGGTTGCCCCCGGCGTGCTTCCCGCCGTTGATGATGTTGAGCATGGGGACGGGGAGCGTCACATGGTCGGAACCGATGTGCTCGTAGACCGGCACGCCCTCCGCCATTGCCCCTGCCCTGGCGACGGCCAGAGACACGGCCACGGTGGCGTTGCCCCCGAGCCTGGTCTTGTTCTCGGTGCCGTCGAGCTCGATCATGGCCTCGTCGATCGCCCTCTGGTCTGTCGGGTCCATGCCGACGATCCTCTTGGCGATCTCGCCGCGGATGTTCTCCACGGCCTTGAGGACGCCCTTCCCGCCGTACCTGTCGCCGCCGTCCCTGAGCTCATGGGCCTCCCATGTCCCCGTGGACGCGCCGGACGGCGCGATCGCTGTGATCCTGTGTCCTTTGACCGTGATCTCGGCCTCGACCGTGGGGTTGCCCCTGGAGTCAAGGACCTCCCTCGCCCATACCTTCTCTATCTCCATATCTATCAGTCCCTGTCGTACTCTTCCATGCTGTGCAGCAGTATGCCGCGGTCCTTGTCGGTCAGCGGCGCCATGTCCACCGAGACGGCGAAGGTGCACGTCCTGGTGGCCCCTGTCATGAGCTGCTGCAGCATGAGCAGGGATGGGTTGAGACCGTCGGCGGCTATTATCTCCCCGAACGCGTCGAAGACGATGACCGGCCGCTCCCGGTCCCTCACGAACTCGTTGATGCGGACCATCAGGCTGCCGAGGGAGTGGATGTCCTCGGAACCCATCCTTCCGCGGGATGTCAGGGGGACGATCTCCATGCTCTTGTAGTCGAACCTCTCCTTGATCGCCTTGGCCCTGCCGGTGGTGATCACCATTATGTTGTACTCGGACGGGTCGAACTTAGACATGAACGTGTAGATCCTGTCGGGCTCCGGCTCGAACACCACGTACGAGATGCCGAACTGTATGCCGCTCTTGGAAAGGTCCGGAAGCGGTTCCGTGACGGCGCCCTTCTTGCGGCGGAAGGTCCGGCCCTGCTTCTTCTTGGCCTTCTTCCTGCCGGACTCCTCCACCTCGGCCTGGACCTCGGACACCTGCAGATGGCTGACGGCGTCCAGTATGTCCGTGGACTTGAACGGCTTGTCGACGTAGCCCTTGATCTCGGGGATGTCCTTGGGGGCGATCTCGCCCGATGCCTTGATGAGGATGACCCTGAGGTCGAATCCGGCCATCTGGTCCCTGACCTCTGTGATGACGTGGGTCCCGTCCTCGTCCCCGACCTGGGAATCCAGGAGGACGACGTCCGGCTCGAAGCTCCTGATCTTCTCCACCGCCTCGTCGACGGTGCTGGCCAGACGTACGATGTGGCCCCTGTCCGACAGGATGTCCTTTATGATCTCCTGCACGGCGACGTTATCGTCCACGATCAGCGCCTTCATGGTGGTTCAACTCCTCTTGGTCATCTCTGACGGACGATATAACGGGTTTGTCCGACTGACCCCCGATCGGCCACGAATGGGGACCCGCCCGGGCATAGCCCGAGCTGGTCCGAATGAATGCCGGCCGATGCCGGCCGTAAAATCAATATGAAGCAGATATCACTGCTTCCTGCTCTCTTTGGCCTTGGGCCTGAGATCCTTGGAACCGCACTTCCTGCACCTGTCAGCCTTCTTGGGGTTGGTGGCGTAGCAGGTCATGCAGACCGATTTATCAAGGAGCCTGTGCTCAGCCTCTTTGAAACGTGCCATTTAGATTCCTCTGGAAGGTGCCAATATAGAGGTAGTATTAAAGATGTCGGTTATAAAGAGGGAAGCCGCCGTCAAGGCAGCAGCGACCTCTGCTGGATGAAGTCCTCGGCCACCCCGGTCTTCAAGCCGGGGAGCTCGTGCGTGACGAAGTCAGGCTCCAGGACGTCCAGGAGCTCGGCGCAGCGCGGGTCGGAGAAGGGCATGTGCTGGTCGATCCTCATTATGTGCGGGTAGGCCGTGCCGATGAAGTCGTAGGCGGAACCCTCCATCCTCCTCTCCTCGAAGCTGGACCGGTAGTCCCATGACGCGCTCCAGTGGAAGTGCACCGCGACGACGCTGTCCACCAGGCTCCTGCTGTAGCCGTGGAAGATGTCCAGGAGGGCCTCGATCCCGTCCGACTCCGTGCGGATGTCGGGCAGGCAGTTCATCATGTGCCCGGTGTCCAGGCATATGCCCCAGTCCTCGAACTCCAGCTTCCCGGCCAGGAACCTGTAGTCCGACTCGTCCACGAGCCTGAGGCCGGGCCACCACAGGTTCTCGAAAAGTATCCTGAAGGGCGGCTCCCCTCCGGGGAAGCCGGCGACCACGGTGTTGACCATCTCCGCCAGGTCCGATAGGACCTGCCTGTCGTCCCTGGAGTGCCTGCGCATGCAGAGCTCAGGGATATCCCCGTTGGCGGCGTGGAACACGCCGTATGCGGGGGAAAGCGACGACGCCAGCTCGATGGCGCGGGTCACGTTGGACACCACGTCGTCCCTGCTCCTGCCGAACATGTAGAACAGCGCGCAGTCGTCGTCCAGGTCGTAGGGCCTGTCCTCCCATGCCGCCAGCCAGTCGGTGGCGTACGGAAGGTGCACCGATTCCGCCAGGCCCCTGTACCATGGGTCCGGCTCCTCGTAGGATGTCAGCAGCTCTATGCCGTCCGCGCCGATGCTCCCCAGGAACCCGTAGGGGTCCTCCCCGAAGAGCTCCCTGCCCCCGTAGACCGTGTGGCTGAGGAGATGGCGCACGGTACCGCCTCAGAACATGCTGAGGGCTGCGGTGACGGCCGCCTCGACGGCGGACGTCCTCGAGTCGGCGCCGCCGACGACCAGGGCGTCGGACTGCGTGATGCCGCTGTCCTTCCTGATCTTGTAAGCGAGATCGGGGTCCTTCTCGTCTATGTTCCAGTCTGGCGGGACCATCAGGTTGCCGTCGCGGATGACGATGGTGGTGCATCCCGCTCCGCCGACCTTGATCCCCATGTCCCTCTGCTCCATCCCGTTGACGACCTTGTTGGCCGCACCCAGGACCAGGACCGCCTGCTGGTACTCCCCGACGACGGCCTCCCCCAGGTTGACGCTCACGGGCCTTATGGGCAGCTGGTTGAGGAACGCCTGGCCGGCCTTGGTTATGGTGATGCCGGTCTGTTTGATCAGGATGAATCCCCACTCCTTCAGGGTGTCGATGATCCTGCGCATGCTACCCTCGCCTACGCCGACCTCCTCCGCGAGCCTCTTGCGCCCCATGCGCTTGCCGTCCGAGAGGACGTAGAGCGCCCAGTAGACGTTTGCGTCGTTGAAGCGGAACATGGGACCGTACTGCGGCTCGTCGATGATCTTCATGTGAACACCCTGGTTGGATGGGTGGTGTAGGCTGTGTATCTTCTTAAAGATGTACTTTGGAAAGTTGTTCCGGGGACCGTCTGGACGGCCCCCGGAAGGAGGGTTTGGCGGAAGGCCTCAGAAGGTGCGGACCTTTCCTTCGATGATCATGTCGGAGACCTTGTCGACGTTGTCGAGCCAGTCGGTGGCGATGGCCTCGGCCTCGGACTTCCACTTGGCGAGGTTCGGGTTGGTCTCGGCGTCGGGCAGGACGATCTGCACCGAGGCGTTGAGGGGCTCGGAGACGGGCTTCCCGATCTGGGACAGCAGCCTGACCCTGATCTCGGCCTCGTTGGTGACCTGCTTGGCGACGTCGTCCGCGATGAGCTTGGACATGACGTTGTAGATCTTTCCGATGTGGGTGATGGGGTTCTTTCCGGA
>CALUHQ010000038.1 GCA_944320485.1 Candidatus Methanomethylophilaceae archaeon | reverse complement strand
CGCCAGGAAGACCCGTTGAAACCTCAAACCCGTCCGGAAGGGCGGGGACAAACCCCTTCTTTCACGATTTATGACGGTTACGGCCATAGCAGACGCTGGTCGAGAGAAATATGGTGCCCGCGCCGGGATTCGAACCCGGGTCAAAAGATCCGCAATCTCACAGGATATCCAAGCTACCCCACGCGGGCGATTGCTGCGGAAATGGAATGAGTTAAGGCGTTTATGCCTCAGGGTGGGACAGGTAGCGGGTGATGTAACCGGCGATCCTGTTCCTCATCTTCACCGATGAGACATCCGTGAGTGTGCTGACCATCTCCTTGTTGGCCTCGAAGTCCTTGCTGAAGGCCTGAGGGTACTTGTTAAGGAGCTCGATTGACACTCTCTTGATGTAGGTGGGTCTTATTCTTCCCATATCATTCACCGAGTGAACCCGATTAAGGGGATTTCATATTTAAAAGTGGTCATCGAAAAGGGACCGGACCGATTCCATCTTCCAAGGGGGTATATGACAGTACACAGACGGGTTCCTGTCGAGATAGCGCTGATGGTAATCCTCCGCCCTGGACCAGAACGTCAGCGGCCCGCACTCCGTGTGGAACTCGGGATACTTGATGGACTCGCGCTCCAGGAAGGCCATCACCCTCGGACCGTCCTGCGGATCGCTCCAGTAGACCCCGGTCTGATACTGTATCCCGACATCGTTCCCCTGCCTGCGCTCCTGGGTCGGATCGATGAGCATGAAGAACGCCTCCAGGATCCTCTCCAGCGACAGCACTCCGGGATCGTACCCTACCCTGACGGTCTCGCGGTATCCGAACCTCCCCGAGCACACCGTCATGTAATCCGGTATGAGATGCGGGTCGCCGTTGGCGTAGCCGCATTCCGTGGATAGGATCCCCGGCAGATCCTCGAACGCCTTCTCCAGGCCCCAGAAGCATCCGCCGGCCAGGTATATCTCCCGGGATCCGACGTGGTTCATTCTATCAGCTGTCTGATCCAAGCCCTCTCCCTCTCCGAGATGCTCCCGTCCACCGCGCAGACGAGCATGCATACCATGACTATGTCGTCCTTGAGGTCCGGCGACACCTCCCCCAGGAGGTCCGCCACAGCGTCCATGGTGTCCTTGTAGCCCTCGGGATCGCCGAGCCCAGCGCCGTCGAAGAACTCCAGGGCGTCCTCGTAGGAGGCGTCCGACTCCAGGATCGTATCCAGGATCGGCTTCGCCAGGACGTACTCCTCCTCGGCGAGGCGCCCGTCCAACGCCACCGCGCAGAGGATGAAGTCCGCGAACAGCGTCACGGCATCCGCCCCGTCCCTCGTGAACCCGGACAGGTCCCTGACGACACGTGCGGACTTCCTGACGAGGAGGTCGTTGTACGTATCGGGATCCATCTCCTCGAGAACCCTGCAGAGGACGTCGAAATCGCTCATACCCTCGGATTGCGGACCTGGTATAAACGATGGCGCGACGGTCGGTCGACCCGGTTGTGGGATCAGGGGCGGCGGGGCTTGCCGCAGCTCAGCTTCCCCTCGGGACACGGCCCGCGGACGCAGGGCGGCCCCGCGTCACGGAATATGACCGGCGACACATCCCTGCACAGCTCCAGCATCCTGTCTGCCATCTCCCTGATCTCCCACTGGGCACGGTTGCAGCACCTCAGCGAGAAGAAGTGGAGCAGCTCGCGGGCGTTCATCGTGATGGTGATGTTGGTCGTGCAGCCGTTCGGGAGCAGGTACCTGGCGTCCTCGGCCGGTATGCCCATGGATTCCAGTTTCCCGTAGGCCGCCCAGATCTCCGCCATCGTGTCCTCGAAGACCTTCATGGCATCAGGGTCATCCTGCACCGTGTGGGGTGTGACGAACGACGGCTCCTTCATCGACACGTACCTCTGACTCTGCTGGGAGTAGGAGGCCACCCTGTGCCTGACCAGCTGGTGGGTCAGCGCCCTGGAGACCCCCTCCACCGAGAACGTGAACGCCGCATGCTCGATCACGGAGTGGTGACCCATCCCGACTATGCGGGACAGCACCTTCTCGGAGTTTATGTCCTCGACGATCTCGTACGAGGGCCTCACGGAATAGCAGGAGTTCCCTGCGGCCGCGCAGATGGCGTCCGCGTTCTGTGTGTATGCGAGCAGTTTGACTATCATCTCTCGGCCTCCCCGTTCCAGACCATCGACCTCACCCTCTCCATGCGCTCCCTGTCCATGAGGTCCGCGAGGCGGATCTTCCTAACCTCGGGATCCTTCAGGAGTTTGCAGATCCCCTCCACGTGCGCGTCCCCGACGACGACCACCATGTTCGAGTACTTCTCCGATGCGGAGTTGATCTGCTCCGCCATGTGGACGTTCCTCTCGTCTATCAGCTTGCGGACGAGGGTGGGATACCTCCTGCGCATGCTCTCTATGTAGTCGTCCTCGTTGGCGGAGAACTGCTCCTGGACCGATTCCACCTTGCGGGTACCCCCGATGGAATCGGATATCCCGGAGAGCCTGTAGCGGATCCTCTCCCTCAGGGACATCTCGTCCCACATCTCGTTCATGACGCGCATGGCATCCGTGTCTATGGGGATTATCGCCGCCCCCGCGAGCTTCCCCGTGTTGACGGCGGCCAGGAACTCCCCGCCCAGCTTGGTGCCGTACTCCTCCGACATCCTCTGCTGGTAACGGGCGGTCTGCTTGTATATCGCGGACATCTCGCCCTCGTCCGCCTGCGCTCCTTCCGGAGAGGCGTTCATGAGGCTGTTGTAGCGGGACATGTCCAGCTCGATGAGGACCGCGTCCGGCCACGTGTTCTTCACGATGAACGAAACCGGCTCAGCCAGGTTGAAGACGTGTCCGGTGCCGATGATCGTGATCATGCCTGGGGGATTCGCATCTTGGTATAAAAAAGGGCAAAACAGGATTCGGACAACGCCGTGGAAGACCGTGTCTGATCATGCGTCCCCATCTCCGGAGTCCCACACACGATGTTATATCATCGTGATGCTGGATACAGGCACAGATGAGCGCCATCTCGGTACGCGACCTGAGGAAGTCATACGGTGACGTCGAAGCCGTGAAAGGCATATCGTTCGATGTCCCCGAGGGCTCTTTCTTCGCATTCCTCGGACCCAACGGTGCCGGGAAGTCCACCACGATATCGATCATATGCTCCCTCCTGGACTACGATTCCGGGGAGGTCAGGGTGTTCGACACGGATGTGTCCGACCCATCGGTGAAGAGGGAGATCGGGGTGGTCTTCCAGGATGCGATGATGGACGGGAGGCTCACCGTCAGGGAGAACCTGTCCGTCAGGGGAGGGATGTACGGGATGACCGGCGACGTCCTGGAGAGTGCCGTCGACAGGGCCATCCTGGTGTCCGATTCCGCGGAGTTCGCCGACAGGCCGTACGGGAAGCTGTCGGGTGGGCAGAGGAGGCGCGCGGACATCGCCAGGGCGCTGGTCCACGGACCCAGGCTCCTCCTGCTGGACGAACCGACCGCCGGGCTGGACCCCCAGACCCGCAGCCGCATCTGGGGGACGATCACGGAGCTCAACCGGACCGAGGGGCTGACCGTCCTGCTGACGACGCATTACATGGAGGAGGCGGCAGGGGCGGACGATGTCGTCATAGTCAACCACGGGGTCGTCGCCGCACATGGGACACCGACGATGCTGCGCGACAGGTACTGCTCCGACAGGATGTCTGTCGTCCCAAGGGACATGGAAGGGGTCGCATCGCTCCTGGAGTCGGAGGGCATACGCTTCGAGACCCACGCGGACGTGATTGAGATACCCCTGTCCAGCACCCTGGACGCGATACCGATCATGAGAAGACTGGACGGCCTCGTGGAATCGCTCGAGGTCCGCTCCGGCAGTCTGGACGACGCGTTCATACGCATCACTGGGGAGGAGATGGAATGAACGGGATGCTCTTCCTGGCGAAGAGGAACGTCACCTGCTACTTCCGCGACAGGGCGTCCGTGGTCTTCTCCCTCATGGCGGTGATCATCGTCGTCATGCTGTACCTCCTGTTCCTCCGCAACATGCTGGTGTCCTCGTACCCGGACATGGACGGGATGCCGCAGCTGATCGACGCCTGGGTCATGGCGGGGATCCTCGGGATCGTCCCGGTGACCACATCCGCAGGATCGCTGCAGACCATGATCGAGGACAGGACGAGCGGCAGGATCAGGGACATCCTGATTACGCCCATGAGCCCCGCTCAGATCGCAGGCGGATACATCATCGGCACGTTCCTGGTCGGTCTGTCCATGAGCGTCATCACACTCGTGGTGTGCCTGGCCTATCTCGCGACCACAGGATGCCCCCTGTCCGCGGGCGGGGTCGCAACATCCGTGGCCCTCCTGGTCCCGTCGTCCCTGTCGGGATCCATCATAGTCTACGCCATCACGTCCTTCCTGAAGAGCACCGGCGCGTTCTCCGGATTCTTCACCGTGGTCAGCGTCCTCATCGGGTTCCTCGCCGGGATCTATATGCCCATGGGGACGATGCCGGACGCCATGCAGGTCGTGGGGACCCTGGTCCCGGCGAGCCATATGGCGGCGATGTTCCGCGACGGCCTCGCAGGGGATACGCTGGATAGCGTGTTCTCGGGGGCACCCTCGGAGACGCTCGCAGGATTCAGGAGCGACATGGGGTTCGACCTGGGGCTCGGCGGGTTCAGCTTCGATCCGGCTGCGAGCATGGTGTACGTCGCGGCAATCACGGCGCTGTTCTTCGCGGTTGCCGTCGTCGGGATCCGCCGCCGCTGAACGCGTCCGCATCTCTTTATCTGACATCGGGCTTCGGGATGGCATGAGGAAGTACGATCTCGTCTGCTTCGACATGGACGGCACCCTGACCAAGCTCAGGAGCTCGTGGTGCTGGGTGCATCAGCACTTCGAGGTGGACAACGAGCCCGCGTACCAGGCGTTCTGCAGCGGGGAGATCGACGAGCCCGAGTTCATGAGACGCGACATCGCCCTCTGGAAGGGGAAGAAGCCGGACGTCAGCATCATGGACATCGCCCTCACGTTCAGGGACATGCCCCTGATCGAGGGCATACAGGAGACCATCGCCTGCCTGAACGAATGCCATATCAAAGCGGTCATCGTCAGCGGGGGGATCGACCTGGCGGCGTCCATGATCGCCAGGGAGTTCGGCTTCGACGACTACGTGGCGGACGAGCTCTGCGCTGACGGGGACGGACGCCTCACCGGGGAGGGGAAGATGAACGTGGACCTCAGGGACAAGGGGGTCAACGTGCGCCACTTCATCGAAAGGTACGGGACGACGAGGGAGAGGACCGTGTCCATAGGGAACTCCTTCACAGATATCGGGATGTTCAGGGAGTCGGGCCTGTCCATCGCGTTCAACCCCACGGACGTCAGCACCCAGGAGGCGGCGGACCACACCGTGTTCTCGGACAACATCTCCGACGTGCTCGACTACATCCTGGTCGACGATCATGACGGTTTCCAGGAATCCGATCCTGCGCCCATGGGCCGTCGCATGAGCCCGAAGGCCTGAGTCACAGGTCCAGGTCGGAGTACCCCTCGAACTCCAGCTTCGGCATCCTGCCCATAAACATTAGGGGAGAGAACCTGTCTGAGACTGCTTTGAACCTCTGTGCCTGAGCAACTATGCTCTTATTCTCATTGCACTGAGACACGTGCATACAATCTTGCATCCAATGAGCACAATTCAATGTCTGGGTATTTTGTCGTAACTAGTTTTTACGAGTTATTTCTAGTGTATACACTAGTTTTTACGACTTAGATTTGAACAGAGATTATCCACTCGGATCATAACATATCTCAACCGAATCATGACACAGGATTCACAGCAGACGGCCGCCGTCGTTCCAGTTACCGCGAATGATTCCCCTGCGGGTGTCCTCCACGAAGCGCTCGAGACGGGTCCCGTACAGAGCGGTGCCTCTCTTTATCTGGATGTTGCCCACCCTGACCCTGACATACAGGTCGGGCAGGGCGAGATAGTTGGCCCACGTCACCGGGTCCGCCCTCAGGGCGTCGAGGACCTGGCCGTCCACGGAGAAATCCCTCTCCGGAATCACCGCCCTGCCTGCGTCCGTCATGAGCCCCAGGCGCTCCAGCCTACGGCATCTCTCCAGATTCAGCTCGGTCCAGTTGGACCCGCCCCTCCTCGGGGAGAACCTCTGGTACGACACCCCGTCCCCGGGACGCACGGTGGAGTCGATCCAACCGAAGCAGAGGGCCTCCTCCACCGCATCGAGATACGGAAGGACGCCGACCGGGTGCTTCCTGCGGTCGACCACGAGCCAGCATCCGCTGCTCGCAGAATGGTTCTAGGACAGCCAGGCCCTCCAGTCCGCCCTGTCCAGCTCGAGCACGGGGAAGTCACTCGTCGTAGTCCTCGTCGTCATCGTCGTCGATGATGTAGTCGGATTCGTCGAACTCGTCGTCATCGTCGTCGAAGTCCAGGACGTCGTATCTCTTCTTGCGGTACTTGCCGTAGATCCTGGTGATGTCCCTGGCCTCCGCGACGCCGCGCCTCACGAGGCTGTGCTTGGTCTTGATGGCGTGGATGAGGCAGTCGAAGTCCTCGAACTCTAGCTGGGTCCCCACGACGAACTCGTCGTCCGGCTCCGCCTCGACCCTGAGGGAGTACGTCTTGCCGCCGTCGTTCACGGAGACCTTGACGCTGAGGACGTCGAACCTCTTCACCCAGAGCTTCTTCACATCGGTGGCCAGGGCCTTCTTGACCCTCTTGTCGTCCGCAACATCGATGTGGGTGACGCACACCAGCCTCCCGTCGTCGAGCTCGAAGTCGTCGTCTATGGAGATGCCGTCGTTGCTCTCGATGGTGGTCCTGGTGGTCTCGGAGACCTCGCCGTCGCTGTACACGACGGGGACCTCCAGGAGCTCCGGGATCTTGATCGTCTCGCTGGTGACGCGTCCGCACGACATGCAGCGGAACGTCCCCTCCAGCGTCGCCTTGCCCATCCTCCCCCTGAGGATCTGGTGCTCGGTCTCATCCCCGCATTCGGGGCACTCATAAACAATGGTGTCAGGCATCTCTCTCTGGATCATGGAAACCACCTGTCGTAGCGGGTTTTCGTGCCCCGGTTAGACTGAACGTCGTAGCCCCGCCCGCTATTAAAGCTTTGGATTTAGCGGCGGGACCTCTCCACCAGGAACGGGAGCCCGTGCCCGGGGACGATGACGTCCGCGTACCTGCGGACCGCCTCCATGCTCCTGCGCGCCAGGCCCGGATCCGTGTTCACCGCCGGGGGGACCCCTCTCCGGATGTTGTCCGCCAGGGGGACTGTGTCCCCGGCGATGACGTAGCGGCGGTCGGCTTCGACGAAGACGCTGCACTCCTCCGGGCAGTGGCCGGGGGTGTGGACCATCCTCACGCCGGGACAGACCTCGAACTCGTCGCCATCGATGACGGTGGCTCCCGGCACCTCGGTGTCGGAGCCTGAGTGGATGTACACCTTGGCCCCCTTGTAGAGGTCCAGGTTCTCCGTGTGGTCGCGGTGGGCATGCGTGAGAATGACGGTGTCCACGTCCTTGGGGAACACCCCAATCTGCTTGAACGACGTCTTCACGGCGGGCCTCATGTACTTCGTGCTGGGATCCACTACGATGAGGCGTCCCTCCGCACGGATGAGGACAGATGTGGAGTTGGCCTCGAGGATCCTCCCTTCATCGTCACGCACCAGGTTCCCTACGGCGAGGATGTCCAGCTGAATCATGCCGGCGTCATCCCCGCCGGGCGATATTATTGTTTCACCGCTCCGGCACGTGGAGGTCTGACTCTGGGGATTCCGCTACAACGTTATAGGATGCAACGCGTCCCATGCCTCATGGCATCGGAGAGCAGGGACCTGGAGAGGATGCTCGGGAATCCGAGATCCGCCATCCGTTCTATGCTCCTCCCGTTGGTCGTCTCCTACCTCGTCGTCCAGATCAACCTCTTCGCCGACACCTCGTGGTGCTCGGGACTTGGCGCGGACGCCAGCTCCGCTGTGTCGACCATATCCCCCATATACTGGATCGTGTCCGGTCTGGGGACCGGACTCGGGATCGGGGCCGCAACATCGATAGCCAGATACCTGGGGAGGGGCGAGAAGCACAACGCGGACAGGCTCGTAACGCAGACGATCATCCTGTCGGTGGTCATCGGCATCGCCACCACCCCGATAGTGTTCCTCGCGGTGGACCCCGCACTGGCGATGATGGGTGCGGAGAACATCGCGGAGGAATGCCGCTCGTACATCTACCCCCAGGTCCTGGCCGGGACCGTCGTCATCCTGGACGGGACGGTCTCCGGAGTCATCAGGGCGGAGGGGGCGGCGAAGAGGTCCATGGTGGTCCTCCTGACCTCTGCCGCAGTCAACATGGTCCTGGACCCCGTGCTGATCTACGGGCTTGACATGGGGCTGGCGGGCGCCGGGTGGGCGACGGCCATCGCCTCGGCCTCCTCGGCTGCCCTGGGACTATGGTGGTACGCCCGCGGGAAGCTCTACCTCACCATCAGGAGGAGCGATGCGCGCCCCAACCTGCGTGACATGAAGGACATCCTGTACGTGGGGATCCCCAGGGGGACCGAGTCCATGCTCATCAGCGTGATGTCCATGGTCCAGAGGATCTTCGTAATCGCCTGCGGGGGGACGTCCGCGGCCATGTTCTACAACATCCCATGGAGGTTCGTTTCGATCAGTGAGGTCGTGTCTCAGGCTGTCGGGTCCGCGCTGATTCCGGTGTGCTCCGCGGCACTGGGCAGGAAGGACTTCCGCAAGGCGGAGGTCGGATACAGGTACTCCCTGACGCTGACCATGGCGGTCATGATCGCCATAGCGGCCATCCTCTTCGTTTTCGCGGACTGGCTGATCGTCCCGTTCACATACTCCGGGACCATGGCGGAGTTCAGGCCGGAGTTCGCCCACGTCCTGAGGATCTACGCCCTGCTCATCCCGTTCATGGGCATGATCGACATAGGATCGTCCATACTGCAGTCCCTGCGCATGGCCCAGCTGTCCATGCTGTCGTCGTTCGCAAGGAACATCCTCATCGTGGTCATGCTGTTCTTCGCCAGCTCCGTGTCCTTGGATGCGATCTACTGGAGCCTCGTGGTCGCGGAGGTGTTCGGCGGCATCCTCATGCTCTGGCTGGCGAAGGTCGGGCTCAGGCACTACAAGCACGGACGCGAGAGGCCGGAAGCTGCCTGATCCCGGGAATACGGTAATCAATGGCGAGCCCGATTCGCAGGCATGGAATACGAGCCCGGAATCGACATCGCTGAGGACCCCGAGGTCTACCCCCCTTCCGACGACAGCATCCTCCTGATAGAGTCCCTGGATGTCCGCGAGGACGAGAGGGTGCTCGAGGTCGGCTGCGGATCCGGCGTGGTGTCGATACACTGCGCCAGGAACGGCTGCGACGTCACCGCCGTGGACATCAACCCCCGCGCCGTGGAGCTTGCGAAACGTAATGTCGCCGCCAACGGCGTCGACATCCGGGTGTCGGAGAGCGATGTCTACGGGAACGTGGACGGGTGGTTCGACACGATAGTCTTCAACCTGCCGTACCTCCCCGTTGACGAGGAGGGATTGCTGGCCAAGGCCTGGTCCGGGGGCCCTGACGGGCTCGGTCCGCTCCCGAGACTGCTCGAGGGGGCACCAGACCACCTGGTCCCCGGCGGGAGGGTCGTGGTCGTGGTGTCGTCCCTGACGGAGCCAAGGGCCCTCGAGGACGCCCTGGAAGGCTACGATGTCAGGACGCTCGGGGAGACGAAGCTGTTCTTCGAGAGGCTTTCCGTCCTCGAGATCAGGGGATTCGGCTCAGAGTGACTTGCCCAGCTGGTATGCCTCGTCCATGAACCTTGAGGCGTGGGCGGCCTCCGCGGAACCGCATCCGACCGCCATGACCCTGCCGGCGTCCTGCATGTTCAAGTAGCGGCACATGGAGTCGAACTGCACCCTGAGGGCGTCCGTCGTCCAGTCAGCCTTGTCCGCCGATGCGGTTATGAGGACGGCCCTGAGGCCGCGTGTCTTGAGGTTGGAGCTGAAGCTGTAGAACCTGTCGATGACCGTCTTGAGCTGGGCTGTCATCCCGCAGAAGTAGTTCGGGGTGACGAACACGACGACCTCGGAGGACATGATCTTCGAGCGGACGTCGGTCATGTCGTCCTTCTGGATGCACGGGCCGGACGTGCCGCAGGCGTTGCAGGCCCTGCACACGCCGATATTCAGACGGGCCACCTCGACCACGTTGACTATGTGGCCGGCCTCAGTGGCGCCCTCCACGAACCTCTTCGCCAGGGCGCTGGACGCCCCGTTGATGTGCGGACTTCCCTCTATGACTGTTATTTCCATGGTATCGCCTGCCCCGGCCACGGACGGCTCCGTATTTAAGGGGAAAGGGGGAAGCGGCACGGGATTAAGCCAGGGTTAGACCGTCCTGTCGCTGGCGGCGGTGGACGTCGCCCCACTCGCACATAGCGTCGAGGATCGGGATGAGGGACCTCCCCGTCTCCGTCAGGGAGTACTCCACCTTCGGCGGGACCTGGGGGTACTCCTCCCTGTGGACCAGGCCGTCGGCCTCCAGCTCCTTCAGGTTCGTGCTGAGGGTCTTGTACGATATCCCCTTGATGTAGCCCTTCATCTCGTTGAACCTCACCGTGCCGAACTCCATCAGGCTGTACAGGATGATCATCTTGTACTTCCCGTTGATGAGGGACAGGGTGTAGCTGAACCCCGTCTCGTCCAGCCTGGCGTCCTGTATGCAGCAGTCCATGGCCATCGTATCGTCTGGACGTATGTGGTCGTGATTCAAAAACGAGACACTCTACCGCAGGTAAGTGGCTAACGGCCGCGAAAGCGCCCGACTTATATTCTTCCGGACGATGTGTACGTGTGGCGGCCGTGCCGCCGGAAGGTTTGGCAATGAGATCCGATATGAGTGAGTACTACGCCGTCGAGGAGGCGGCGATGAAGTTCGTCGAGAGCGTCGGCTCTGGGGACAGCGCACCCGCAAAGGAACTGTTCTACGACGAGGCGGTCATGTTCGGGTACCTGGACGGGAGGCTGGAGCACGGACCGATCCAGAACCTGTATAACAACATCGACACCGTGGGCGCCGACCCCGGGTACAAGGCCAGGGTCGACGTCCTCTGCATCGAGGAGACTGTGGCCATCGTCCGCGTCCTGGAGGACAACTGGGGCGGACGCATCAACTTCAGCGACTTCCTGCTCCTCATCAAGATGGACGGCGAGTGGAGGGCCGTGGCCAAGGTCTACAACCAGAACTCCGACACTATAAAGAGGGACTGACCATGGGCAAGAACATCCTGATCATCACCGGCAGCCCGAGGAAGGACGGCAACAGCGCCAGGATGGCTGAAACGTTCACCGAGGCCGCCGAGGCCAGGGGGCACACCGTGAGCCGCGTCGACGCGTCCTTCGAGAAGGTGAAGGGATGCATGGCCTGCAACAGGTGCTACTCCGACGGGAGGCCCTGCGTGACCGACGACGGGTTCACCGGGATCGGAGAGATGATCGAGAAGGCCGACGCGGTCGTCCTCTGCACCCCCGTGTACTGGTACACGTTCCCCGCCAACATCAAAGCGGTCATCGACAAGTTCTACGCCCTGGTCGTCGGACAGAAGAACACCGAGAAGGAGTGCGCCCTCATCGCCTGCTGCGAGGAGCACGATATGACGGTCCTGGACGGCGTCCGCGTGCCCTACGAGCGCACTGTGGCCCTCCTGAAGTGGAGGAACGTGGGGGAGGTCCTCATCCCGGGCGTCCTCAACGTCGGGGACATCGACGGGACAGACGGGTGCGCTCAGGCGGCTGCCCTGGCGGAGAGGTTCTGAGGCGGTACCATGGGGAAGAGGATCGTTGTTCTGAACGGGAGCCCCAGGAAGGGCGGGAACACCTCCGCCCTCATCGACGCCTTCAGGGAGGGCGCCGAGGGGGCGGGTCATACCGTGGAGGTGTTCTTCCTCCAGGGTATGGACATCCACGGATGCAGAGGATGTTTCGGCGGAGGCAAAGACCCAGACCACCCCTGCTTGCAGAGGGACGGCATGGACCAGATCTACCCCGCATACAGGGCTGCGGACATCGTGGTGCTTGCATCCCCCCTGTACTACTGGAACCTGAGCGGACAGCTCAGGACCGCCTTCGACAGGCTCTTCGCTGTGGCCGAATGCGACCCCAACTACGCCAACCCCCGGAAGGAGTGCGCCCTGCTCATGGCCGCCGAGGGAGACGACTTCAGCGATGTGGAGAGCTACTACGACAACCTGATGAGGCATCTCGGATGGACCGACCGCGGCAGGGTCCTGTGCGGAGGGGTTATGGCTGTAGGCGACATATCCGGGCACGAGGATCTCGACGAGGCGAGAGCCCTCGGGGCCTCCATGTGAGGAGATTGGCATGGCAAAGGTACTGTTGGTCAACGGCAGTCCGAAGGAGGATCGCTGCACGTACACCGCTCTGAAGGAGATTGCGGACACGCTCGCCAAGGAGGGCATCGAGAGCGAGTTCTACCATGTGAGGAACGACACCCCGGGGTGCAGGGACTGCAAGTACTGCTCCAAGAAGGGCAGGTGCGCTATCGACGACGACGTGAACAGGATCGGAGAGAGGCTGGACGAGTTCGACGCCATCGTGCTCGGGTCGCCGGTGTACTACGCCGGACCCTCCGGGCAGATCTGCTGCTTCGCCGACAGGCTGTTCTACTCCAACGCGCCCAGGATAGCCGGGAAGCTCGGGGCCGCCGTGGTATCCTGCCGCAGGGGAGGGGCGTCCGCGGCCTTCGACCGTCTGAACAAGTACTTCACGATCTGCAACATGCCCGTGGTCCCGTCCCAGTACTGGAACCAGGTCCACGGATTCACCGCCGACGACGTCCGCAGGGATGAGGAGGGCCTGCAGACCATGCGCACCCTGGCGCAGAACATGGCCTGGCTGCTGAAGTGCATCGAGGCCGGAAGGGAGAAGGGCATCGGCGTGCCCGAGTATGAGCCCCACCTCTGGACCCATTTCATAATGCCCGAATGAGCGCGGGCCCGGCCGGCAAACCACTTCCCGCCATCCGGCAGACATTTCTTCCGGAATCGGACCCGCCCCGTCGTCAGGACCCTTCGGTCCGTGCGACCTCGCGCGCCTCCGCCTTCGGGTACGGCTTCGCGGACAGGACCAGCATTATGGCGAACATGACGACGACCAGGACGACGTATCCCGTGAGGATCGTGAACAGGCTGTACTCCCCGGGCAGGAGCCCTACCACCAGATTGGGTATTGCCGCGCCCCCGTACGACGTCAGGTAGATGAGGGAGAACGTGCCGGACCTCTGCTCCTTCGTCGCCCTGCCGAGAATCTCCGTGACGCCGGCGGTGAAGGCGACACCCTGGCTCACGGCGGCGACCATGCTGAACACGATGTACAGGGCGAGGCTGTCGAGGAACTCCAGGGACACCAGCATCAGGACGGCGCACAGCGCGAACATGCCGAACCCCCACCTCTGGGCCTGCCTCACCTCGAACCTCTTCGCGAAGAAGCTACCCACGACGTTTGGCAGCAGCAGGGCCGTGTAGACGGCCGCAGCCACGAAGGAGTCGTGGATGCCGAACTGCTCCGAGACTATAGTGGAGCTGAACGACTGGGCGAACCCTCCCAGCGCCCATGTGGCGACAAAGGCCATCGACGACGCGGCGTAGAGCCTGAGCGAGTTGGGCGGGAGGACGAACCTCGGCCTGAGGGACCTGACCAGCCCGGGCTTCCTGGGCATGGTCTCCCTCGCGAAGAAGACCAGGACGATGAACACGCACACCACGACGGCGACCATCTCGAAGTACGACTCCGAGGTCACCGACATGTAGTTGGTGACGCCCCCGGAGACGAAGCATCCGAGCGAGAGACCCAGCGTGGGCGCGCTGCTGGTGATCGTCGGCCCCACCCATCTGGGGAGATCGGAGGCCAGGTCGACGACGTACGCCGCGACGGTGCTGGACCCGAGTCCGCTGACTATCCCCTGTATGAGCCTGCCCGCCATGAGCATCTCCGGGCTGGAGACGTACGCGAACGTGATGCATCCCGAGATGGATATCAGAAGGATCATGACGGTGACCGGACGGCGTCCGAGGTGGTCCGATATGCGGGGCAGGAACATCAGCGGGATGACCGTCCCCAGGAGATAGTACATGGAGACCATCGACAGCTGGCCGTTGGAGAGGTCCAGCTGCTCCTGGTAGATCGAGTACAGCGGTATGGGCCCGCCGGATGCGAAGTACAGAATGATCAGAGCACCCGCTGCGCCGACGAATCCGACCTTCGTCCTCGTGTCCATGACTACCACCTTCCGGTCATGGCGAGGCCCGTCGGACCGCCTTGACCGCATCTACTCCCGGCCTACGTTTGAACCTGAATTTAAGTGTGCCGTCCTACAATGATGTTCATACGGACACGCTGGCACATACGGGATGGACCCGCCCTTGCGGGCGGGAAATGATTTGGATCAGCCGAGGAGCTTCTTTATGGCGGCGGTCAGCAGCTCGTTGGCCTGCTTCCCGTCGACCTTTCCCCTGAGGGCGCCCATGACCGGCCCCATGAGGGGCCCGATGGCTCCCATGCCCTTGGACCTGACGAAGTCGGCACGCTCGTTGACGATCTGCTCGATCACCTTGGCGGCCTCATCGGAGTCCATGGCCTCCAGGCCGAGCTTCTTGATCGCGTCCTCGGCGGAGGTCCCGACGGCCATCTCCCTGAGGAGCGCGGGAAGCGCCTCTTTCGCAAAGCGGCCCTCCTTCAGCATGGCGAACACGCCCAGGATGGCGTCGTCGGAGAACGCGCCGACGTCGATGCCGTCGTGCTCCAGCTCGCCGTAGGTGTTCAGGAACATGGTGGCGGCAACAGGGGCCATCGCCCTGTCGGCCGCGATCTTCTCGAACAGCTCGTCGTTGCTCTGCCTGACGATCTGCTTGGCCTGCTGAGCGTTAATGCCGTAGTCGTTGACCAGCCTGGCCTCGATCTGCTCGGGGAACTCGGGCATGTTGTCCCTGATGTCCTGCAGCCTCTCGGCGGTGATCGGCGTCGGGGGCACGTCGGTCTCGGGATACATCCTGGCGGCTCCGGGCAGGGGCCTGGAGTACTTGGTGGTGCCATCGGGCAGAGGGTCCCTGGTCTCCTCCGGCACACCCACGAGGGCCTCGTTTGCCCTGGTGACGGCGGCCTCGAGGGCGTCCTTGGCCTTCTTCTCCCTGGCGGCGCAGATGACGAACGCATCGGTCTCCCCGGTCATGCCCAGGAACTCCCTGAGCCTGTCCACGTAGGACTGCTCGATGCCGTAGTTGGGCAGCTCGTCGGAGTGGAATATCCCCTTGACGCCCCTGGTGCGTGCGCGCTGGGCCATCTCGGATCCCAGCCTGAGGGTCTTGTTGTCTCCGTTCATGACGCCGGCGAATCCCGGCAGGCGGACGGCGATGACCCTCCCCTTGTCGTCCAGGGCGCCCTTGATGACCTTGGACTCGCAGTCGGCGAAGATGTCCGTGACGTCCACCGGCTCGAACTCCGCAGGCTTGACGCCCCTGTCGTTCAGTATGCCCTTGATCCTGATGAGCATCCTCTGCCTGTTGACCTCGTTCCTGACGTAGTCGGGGATCATCTTCAGCTCCCCGACCCCCTTCAGCTCGATGCGGGCGCCGCCCGGGATCGAGATGTTCAGGTCCTGACGGATCGTCCCGATGCCTCTCTTGACCCTCCTGGTGGCCCTGAGCAGGGTGCCGAGCCTGTAGGCGACCTCCATGACCTCCTCGGGGGTACGCATGTCGGGGCCGGTGGCCACCTCGATCAGCGGGATCCCCAGACGGTCCAGCCTGTAGAGGACCTCGTCGTTCTTGGTGGTCTCCACCTTCCTGGCCGCGTCCTCCTCGAGGCACACGGAGAGGATGGAAATCTTCCTGTCTCCCACGTCCACGGACCCGTCGGTGGCGATGAGGGCGGTCCTCTGGAAACCGGAGGTGTTGGACCCGTCAACCACGATCTTCCTCATGAAGTGGATCTCGTCGATTATGTTCGCCCCGAGCATGTCGGAGAACGTCAGCGCGATGTCCATTGCATCGGGGTTGACGTCGTGGGGAGGCTCCTCGTCCAGCTCCACCAGGCAGGTGGTCCCCTGGCAGCACTGGTACCTGTACCCGGCGTGCCTCTGGAACTGCGCCAGGGCCGCCCTGTCGACCTCGCCCATCTCGCTGGTGGTGGGCCTGAGCCTCCTGAAGTAGGCGCCCTGGCCGTCGTCGCACAGGTGGCTGTCGCAGGAGCAGAACAGCTTCTTGGTGTCGAGCTGCTGGTGGATCTCGATACCGCACATCATCTCGTAGTCTTCACTCATCGATGGTCCTCCTGTCGGACAGCTCG
>CALUHQ010000037.1 GCA_944320485.1 Candidatus Methanomethylophilaceae archaeon | reverse complement strand
CACGTCCTATGAACTCGCCCATGAGATATGATTGTCATATTGATATATAACAGTGTTTTACGTTCATTCTCAATAATGACAGCAAATCGCTGTCATAGTGCGAAATCACAAGTGTATGCTGGCACATATGATGATGACCGAAAACGCCTGGCTGATAATCCCGGAACGGACTCACCGACGAGACCTGATGGAGGCCACCACGGTCTCGTACGCGTCCCTGTAGGGGATGCCTTTCCCCCTGCAGATCGCCGCGAGGGACTCGTACTCCGGATGGGCCTTCTCGATGCCGTCCACTGTGCAGACCTTCACCTTCACCGTGCCGATGGGTGTGTCGACCTCCTCGATCCTGCGGTCCATGATCGTGCGGTCCATCACCGACCTGCGGATGCCTACGGTGGAGGTCTCCTCGAAGACGATCCTCTCCATACGCTCCCTGTCCGCCTCCGTGCAGATCACGGTCAGCATGTACGCCGGACGGCCCTTCTTCATGAAAACGGGGGTGTAGTGCGCGTCCCTGGCGCCCTCGAGCATGAGCCTCTCGGCCGCATAGCCCATGACCTCCCCGGTGCAGTCGTCCACGTTGCACTCGAGCTTGACGACCGTGTCCGTCTCCGGCGCGGGCACGATGAGCATCGCCCTGAGGATGCCGGACCTCTCCGACTCCCTCTTCCCGGCGCCCATGCCGATCCTGTCGATACCGAACGTCCTCGGGACGTCGCGGGTCCTGACCGCGGCCGCGAAAGCCGCTCCGGTGGGAGTGACGTACTCGCCATGCGAGGATGTGATCCTGAGCGGGAGGGAGTGGGCCTCCGCGATGTTGGCGACGGCGGGCGCCGGCACCGGGATCACACCATGCTGGCACCTGATGCATCCGGTCCCCTCATAGAGTTCCGAGAAGCACACGTCGGAGACGCCGAGGCTGTCGATGCAGACCCCCAGGGACACAACGTCCACTATGGAGTCCACCGCCCCGACCTCGTGGAAGTGGACCTGCTCCACCGGAACCCCATGCGCCTTCGCCTCGGCTGCACCGATGATCTCGAAAATCCTCCTGGAGACCGACTTCGCGCCGTCGGTCATGTCGGCGTCGTCTATGATCCCCAGGATCTCCGGCAGACCCCTGTGGCAGTGATGGTGGTGCTCGTGATGGTCATGATGGTCATGATGATGTCCGTCGTGGTCGTGACCGTGCTCATGGCCGTACAGGTACTCCGAGTCGTGGTCGTGGTTGTCCTCGTCGAGGATGACGTTGAAGTCGCACACGTCCAGACCTGACTTCGAGACGCGGGTGACCTCTGTCCTGAGCCCCTCGAGGTCTAGGGACGACAGCGCCCTGTCCAGTGCTGCCCTGTCCGCACCCAAGTCTAGCATGGCGGCCACGGCCATGTCCCCGCTGATCCCGGAGTAGCATTCGAAGTAGAGCGTCCTTCCGTCCATGTGATCGTCTCCCCATCGTCGCGCGCTTATAACAAGTGCGCGACACCGCGACCATGGGTGCGCAGTATTTAGAGTTGACTCCAGATTCATGTTCAAAGGTACTTCTCGAACATGTCCGCCACATCCCTCAGATGCTCGCGTATGGGCAGATGCTGGGGACAGCTGGCCTCGCATCTCCCGCATCCGATGCAGTCGGACGCCTTCCCGTGCCTCCCGACCAGGTTCATGTAGTAGAACCTCTGAGGGGGCAGACCCTTGCTGGGAGCGTTTACGGCGTCGTTGTAGATCGAGAAGTACTCCGGGATCGCTATGGCCTTGGGGCAGTCGTCCACGCAGTACCTGCATCCGGTGCAGGGGACGGCCACGGAGGCGTTGATGATGCCTATCGCCTTTCCAAGGACCTCCATCTCACGTTCGTCCAGCGGCCTGAAGTCTCTCATGGTGCGGATGTTGTCCCTCATCTGGTCCGGATCGGTCATCCCCGAGAGGACGGTCTCCACGCATCCGAGACCTCCGACGAACCTCATCGCCCAGGATGCCGGCGACATCCCGGGAGCGGCCTCCGCGAACATCGCCTCCACCTCCGGCGGGACCTTCGCCAGCGCCCCGCCCTTGACCGGCTCCATGACGATGACCGGTATGCCACGGGACTCGCAGACCTCGCAGCACCTGCGGGCCTGGGTGTCCGGGTTGTCCCAGTCCAGGTAGTTCACCTGGAGCTGCACGAAGTCTGTGTGGTCGCCGTGGGCGTCCAGCACCCTCTCCAGGAATTCGGCGTCGTCGTGGATCGAGAAGCCCAGCCTGCGGATGCGCCCCTCTTCCCTCATCCTCATGAGGAAGTCGAAGGTGTGCAGCCTCTCGGCGGTCGGGTAGTAGCTCCTGCATATGTTGTGCAGCAGGTAGCAGTCGAAGTACTCCACGCCGCAGTTGGAAAGCTGCTCCCTGAAGATGGCCTCCTGCTGCTCCTCGGACTCCAGGAGCTTCATGGGCATCTTGGTGGCCAGTCTGAAGCTGCTCCTCGGATGCCTCTCGACCAGGGCCTCCCTGATCGCCCTCTCGCTGGAGTTAGCGTGGTAGTAGTACGCCGTGTCGAAGTAGTCGAAACCCGCGTCCAGGAACTCGTCGACCATTACCTTCAGCGTGTCCATGTCGATGCTGGTCTGGTCGTCGGGGTCCCTCAGGGGGAGGCGCATCAGTCCGAATCCGAGGTCTGCCATGGCAGATACTATCGGTATCGATTATTTGGCGTTGTCCATAGAAGAAACGACATGAGTGCTAAACTTAAGTCACAACTTATGTTCCAACTTATGTTCCAACTTATGTTCCAACTTATGTTTCTACTTATGTTGCTACTTATGCCAGAACCGAGCCCCAAAGCAGAGGATATGCCTTCCCGATGAGGTCACGCCGAGGGATCCCTGAACGAGCAGGGCATGCCCACGACGCATTTCCCGCAGACGTCCTCGCCGAAGACGTCCTTGTTGCTGAAGCACCTCTCCCCGCAGGCGTCGCGGTCGAACCCGGAATCCCCCAGAGCATGGATCGGGCATGCGCACATGCAGGCCCCGCATGAGCCGTCCAGTCTGCGGAGGCACCTCTCCCCCTCCACCGGCGCGTCGTGGTCGCACGGAACGTCTGTGACCACGGAGAAGAACCTGCCGCAGCAGCCGACATCGGTTATCAGCATGTTGTTCATCCCGAACGTCCCCAGACCGGCGATGCGGGCCACGTGCCTCTGGGACCAGGCGCTGTACGTACCGTCCACGATTACCCCGGCATCCACAGGCACGGCGGCCGAGAAGCCCATGGCCCGGACCTCGGACACGATGTGCTCGTTGAGCTCTGCGGCCATGTCGTTGGTGACGCGGTACGCGTCGACCCATGCACCGGACGGCGAGTCCCCGCCTTCGTTGTCCTCTGCAATGTAACGGACGAACGGGAGGAAGTACGAGACCACCGTCACCGCGCCGGGAAGGTAGTCCTGCGGCACCCTGTGGCCGCGATGGGCCGTGACGTCCAGCTCGCGGAACATCGGGGAGTCGGCATCGGCCAGGCCCACCAGGGGCTTCCCCCAGATCCGCGCGATGCCGGTCCTGCGGCAGTACCCGTCAATGAAATCCGAGATCCACGAACGGACCGTCTCCCTGAAACCGTCCAAAACGGTCACCTCGAGGGGTCCCTGAAGGAGCAGGGCATGCCCACGATGCACTTGCTGCAGACGTTCAACCCTCCGTACCTGGCGCGGGCGGCGTCGCCGTTCCTGTCGCAGGCCCAGCGGTCGAACCCGCCGGGGGTGATGGCATGGACCCTGCACTTCTGCATGCAGACCCCGCAGGACCCGTCGCGCCTGAAGGAGCAGCGCTCCACCTCGGGCACTGGGTCCGGCTCCACGTCCAGGTTCGTGACCACTGAGAAGAACCTGCCGCAGCTGCCGGAGGAGGTGATGAGCATGTTGTTGATCCCCCAGGTGCCCATGCCGCAGATGTGCGCCACGTGCCTCTGGGACCATCTGCTGACTATGTCCCCC
>CALUHQ010000036.1 GCA_944320485.1 Candidatus Methanomethylophilaceae archaeon | reverse complement strand
TTGGCTGTGACCAGGGCTTTTACGGTGCCCTGGGCGTTCATGATGTCCATTACTTCTGCAGGTATGTCTACCATTTTTTGCACCCAACAAGAAATCGTTGAGCGGATATTTATCCGGTCGGTATCCGCCCTGATACTGTATACAGTTTAATGAAATATCACGTATCTGAAATACATATAGATTTTATGTTTTAAATCACATTACGGTAGTCTGATACATTTTAGTTGATATTTTGTCTATAACAAAAAGACATCAACTCCCCGATGCTCCAAACATGATCGGTCAGACCCATTCTCATGGCAGGTGTGACCGGTTCGTGCTTTCCATCACTCTCCCTTCTGCGAAGAGAGAGTGAAGAGTGCGGCATGCACAGGTTGTAGTTCGCCTTCAGCAGTTCGAGGGAGGCCTGGACGGCCTCCCTCGACCTCCCGAAGGTCACGGTGCGGCGTCTGGCTCTTGAGGACAACAGTCTGATCGTGAGATTCTGACGCTCGATGGCTGACGTGTTCATCAGGTCGTCTGGCACATGTCCGTACACGTCGTATCTTCTGACCTTCCTCAGTCTCCAGCCTTCCGGGTCTTCTCCACGATCGCGTAGTTCAGCCGATCGGAGGGCACCAGGCGGTCGTCCCCTGGCCGACCGCGTCCCCTGTTGCCGATCACATACATCCCGTACCTTTCCAGGAGAACCGTACGGTACGGTTTGTAACCGTCCGTCATGAAGTAGGGGACATGGTCGACGGCGAGCTTGTCCAGCTCGCCGTTGACGACCCTCTCGGCGACATCGTGCCCTCTCCCGTCGGCGACGATGCCGAGAAGATATTTCTCAACGGAGCAGAAAGAGGTCCAGATCCAATCTCCGTCCTCCCTGAAATGGTCCCCGACGAAGATCATCTTTTTTTTAAAGTGTACAGCATCTCGTCGAACTGGAGACACACTGGACGAACCTTCCCCCTCTCCAAGCTCTCCGATACGAGCTTAGCATGGTTGCCGCCCTTCTTGGTCCTCTTCATGACGGTCTTCGGCGTGCAGCCGACGATGTCGGCCGTCCGGAGGACGCCGACACCGTTGGCCTGGCACGCCACGATAAGGTTGTGCTGCTCGCGGGTCAGATGCGTATACTCGTACGCAGTGCCGGTGCGGTCGTTGAACACACGACCGCACGTCTTGCACTTGTATTTGCGGACGGTTCCGGACTTGGTCTGGTATGTGCCGTTGGCTATGATGTTGCCTTGACCAAGGACTCCGTAATGCCGGCAGTCCTCGTTCGGACACGAAACGTCCAGAAACTTCTGTTTGGGGCCCCTCTTGCCCATCTCATCACCGAAATGGGATGAGAGTATAAATATAAAATATCAACCAAAAAGTATCAGATTACCATTCAATCAAATCAAATACAAATACTGAATCAAGTTAATTCTGATTTATCACCATTAATATTATTTGAGGTTGGAACGGTCCATAATGTCTGTCAACCTATGAATCCGAGACAACAGAAAGAGATCTCCTACTGCAAAGGAGCGATAGCCGAGATCAGAGCCTTGCTCGACAGAGAGGGGTTCTGCGAACCTTTTGATGCCCACCGGCTAATGAAATCATTTTCTGACCTAAGACAGGACATCGGCAGGAAAACTTCTGGACTACTCTTCGGAATCGGCCTGACGTCCAGGCATCTCAAGGACATCGGTAGGGATTTCACTGACCTCTACGACTCCCTTCCCGAACTCGTACACAAGCATAATGCGGAACTTGCCGAGACGCTGGCGGTGAGTATCGGCAAGAAGATCAACCCGGTGGAGGGCTACGACCTGGACCATCAACAGCTCACTGCCATAGCCACCGATGTCCGCAACAGACTGATCATAGCAGGTGCAGGAACAGGGAAGACGACCACCATTGTGGGCCTCGCGAAGCACCTTTTCTCCTCCGGCAAAGCATCCCCAGAAGACGTTCTTTTCCTATCTTTCACCAACAACTCAGTGGACGACCTCAAAAAGCGTATCGAATCCGAGATCGGGTGCAGAGCCGATGTCACCACGTTCCATCGCCTTGGCATGAGGATCATCGCCCAATCCGGCGGGATCATGCCCAGAGTCTCCAGGATGGATGTCCGTGCATTCGTCAGGGACCGGATAACCAAGGGGATGTCCGACCCTCGCTATATGGCAATGCTCAACGAATACCTGGTCCGCGACTGCAGGTACTCCGGCGACGAGTCGGACTTCGGCTCCAATGAGGAATACCAGCGTTTCATCCTGGAGAACCCGCTCATAACCATGAACGGGGAACGGGTCAAAAGTTTCGGGGAGGCGGAGATAGCGGATAGCCTCAGGTTGCTCGGTGTCGGCTACGAGTACGAAGCTGCATATTCTGTCGACACCCGCACATCGGAGCACGGCCAGTACCATCCAGACTTCCACATCACGGGCACTGACATCTACATAGAGTACTTCGGAATCGACCGCCAGGGGAACGTGGCGCCGTTCATGAGGTCATCGACCGACGAGAACCCATCCGAAAAGTACCGCATGAGCATGGAATGGAAACGCACCCTTCACAGGGAGAACGGCACCAGGTTGATCGAACTGTTCGCCTACCAGCGCTCCGATGGAGACTTGCTCGACTCCCTGGAGGAACAGCTTCGTAGATGCGGCGTGAAATTCCACGCCCTACCTCCTAGCGAAGCATACTCGTTGATTACCAATGGAGACGACCGTACCCTGGACTCCCTGGTGAGCCAGATCACGACAGTCATCGGACTTGTTAAGGGCACGGGTAAACCTCTAAGATCCGCATACCCTGAACTATTCGATCGTAGAGAGAAGAGGGCACTGGACAGGATGATCGGCATCCTGGAGCCCATCTTCGAAGCATATCAGAGAGAACTGGAATCCAACAGCGAGATAGACTTCGAGGACATGCTGAACGATGCTGCGGAACATGTCCGCTCTGGAAGGTATCAGAGCCCTTACACATGGATAGTGGTCGATGAGTACCAGGACATCTCCCGCTCAAGATACTCCCTTCTAAAAGCCTTGCGGGACTCCGCGGATGCGAGATTGTTCTGCGTCGGCGACGACTGGCAGAGCATATACCGTTTCAACGGCAGTGACGTGGGCTACATACTCGACTTCGAGAGGTGGTGGGGCCCTTCGGAGATATGCCGCATCGAGACCACATACAGGTTCTCTGGATCGATCCTCACCGAAAGCAATGCATTCATGAACCGCAGTCCTCACCAGATCCACAAGGACCTCCGCCCGGGAATGGATAGGGGTAGTAGGTTAGAGGTCGCAGATTGTGACAACCGCATCGAATGGGGGAGACGGATCTCAGAAGCAATCTCCTTGATTCCGAGGAACGAGAGCGTACTCATCCTGGGTCGTTTCCGCCACGACATCGTCTCCCTGGAGAGCGCCGAATTCAGATGGAAGCCCTGCCTGGGTAGTCAGTCATACATCGTCACGGACCGTAGGAACCCAGGCCGTGAGATCGAATTCATGACCATACATGGATCCAAAGGTATCCAGGCCGATCATGTGTTCGTCTTGAACAACATCCGTGGTCCCTATGGGTTTCCAGACAAACGGCCTGAACCACCGATGGTGGGATTACTCCTGAGCGATGCTGGCACCAAGATGGATGAGGAGAGGAGACTATTCTATGTAGCCATGACCAGGGCGAAGAAAGTCGTCCACATCATGACACTGAGAGGCCTGGAGTCGGAATTCGTAAGGGAACTGAATGCCTTCGTCGATTCTGGTGGCCGCGTGTGCCCGCAATGCGGTGGAACCCTGGTGTTGCGCAACGGCCCCTATGGCAGGTTCATGGGCTGCTCCAACTACAGGAACGGATGCAGATACATCCGTAAACTCTGATCTGGATCGATCTTCGAGATCCTGCTAATGGTCTTGGAAGGATCACTTCCTGATCCTCAGCCACTTCAGCACGAGCATCCTCGCCGCCTTGCGGACGGCATCCAGGTCCCTCCCGTCCCCGCTCCTGGAGTACGCCAGACCGGCGTCCAGCAGGGACTCGACCATCTGACCGAGCTTGGTCCCCTTCCCTGACCAGTACCTCGCCAGGTCCGACAGCTCGACCTCCGGGTACCTTGACACGGCCACGTCCCATTCGGACACCAGCTGCCTGTAGGCCTCCATCCTCAGCCCCACATGGGTCCGGAGTTCGTCGATGGGCATGCGGTCCATCTCATCCGGGACCCCGGAGGCCCCCATGAGGTCCAGGATCCTGTCCGACATCGACAGCATCGCGGACAGGGTGCGGACGCTGGACGACAGGTCCGTGACGAAGAGCACCGACGTGTAGGCCACCTCTGACGCCGACTGCATCAGCATGGCGTTGGCGGACTGGTCCGTCTCCGAAACCCTGCGGGACAGGGCATCCATGATCGACTCCATGAATCCCCCGTCGGAACCGCCGGTCAGCCTCGAAAGACCCGAGGACATCGCCATCAGCCCGGCGTACTCCACGTGCGCCGGATGCTGCCAGCCGGTCATGCACTCCGCGGTGACATCCGCCGCCGCGCGGGACATCCTCTCGATGTCGGTCACGTCCTCCATCCTGTCGACTGCGGCCATCCACTGCGCGATGGCGTCCGCGGCATGGCCGTCGCGCATGTCGGCACATCCGCATGCGAAAAGTATCAGCCACGAGTCCGGATCGACCTCCGCCGCCTCCCTGGCTATGCTCTCGCACAGCCCGTTGTCGCCGGCGGCGACGGCGGCGAAGCAGCGGTCCTCCAGCTCCTGGATGCGGTCGTGGATGTCGGTCATACCGCCCCGAACACGTTCACAGATAATAGGATGAGTGGCGGGACCGTCCGGATGCATGTAGGATCGACCCCGTCGATCCTGGTCCCGAAGCCTCGTCCGCACCGCATCGACCTCGTCCCTGGACGTGAAGTGGAGCGCGACCCTCACACACCGTGGAACAGGCACTTGGTCTGATGCTCGGGCTCACTGGACACGTACATCCCCAGCTTCTTGTAGATACCCTCGTCCACCTGGGAGATGACCACCGAGGAGTGCACGTCGCATCCCCTCAGGTCGGGGATCTTGGCTATCGCCTTCTCGACCACCGGGTCGTTGTTGGCCGCGATGGACAGCGCGACCAGCATCTCGTCGATGTGGAGGCGTGGGTTCCTGTTGCCCAGGTAGTCCACCTTCAGCCTCTGCATGGACCTTATGACGTCGGGGGAGATCAGCAGGACGTCGTCATCGATTCCCGCCAGGATCTTCAGCGCGTTGAGGATCATCGCGGATGACGCCGTCAGGAGCGGCGAGGCCTTGCCCACGACTATCGTCCCGTCCGCCAGCTCGGTGGCCACGACCGGCCTCTCCGTGCTCCTCATCATGGCCCTGACCACGGTGACCGTCCTGCGGTACTCTATGGACAGACCCGCCTTCCTCAGGATGAGCTCTGACCTGAACAGGGTCTCGTCGTCGATCCTCCCCTCCCTGCGGTCCCTGAGAGCGGCGAAGTAGCGCCTTATGATCTCGTTGTTGGCCGCACGCCTGACCGCCTGGTCGTCCACGATGCAGTTGCCCGCCATGTTGACGCCCATGTCCGTCGGGGACCTGTACGGGGACCTTCCGGAGATCTCGGTGAGGATGGCGTTCAGGACCGGGAAGATCTCGATGTCCCTGTTGTAGTTGACCGCGGTCTTGCCGTACGCGTCCAGGTGGAACGGGTCGATCATGTTGCTGTCGCTGAGGTCGGAGGTCGCCGCCTCGTAGGCTATGTTGACCGGATGGGTCAGGGGCAGGTTCCACACTGGGAACGTCTCGAACTTCGCGTACCCTGCCTTGCTGCCGCGCCTGTGCTCGTGGTAGAGCTGCGAGAGGCAGACCGCCATCTTCCCGCTCCCGGGACCGGGGGCGGTCACCACGACCAGCGGCTTGGTGGTCTCGATGTAGTCGTTCCTGCCGTAGCCCTCGTCGGACACGATGAGGGGTATGTTGGACGGGTACCCGGCGATCGGGTAGTGCCTGTACACCTTCAGCCCCAGCGCCTCGGCCTTCTTCTGGAACGAGTCGGCGGCGGACTGGCCGTTGTAGTGCGTGATCACCAGGCCGCAGACACCTATGCCCCTGTCGTGGAACGAGTCCACCAGCCTCAGGACCTCCTGGTCGTAACCGACGCCGATGTCCTTGCGCACCTTGTTGCGGACGATGTCCTCCGCGTTGATGACCACTATCGCCTCTGCCTGGCTCCCGAACTCCATCAGCATGCGGATCTTGCTGTCCGGCATGAACCCGGGCAGGACCCTGGACGCGTGGTAGTCGTCGAACAGCTTGCCGCCGAACTCCAGGTACAGCTTGCCGCCGGACTTCTGGATGCGCTCGCGGATGTGCTCTGACTGGGTGCGTATGTAGAGTTCGTTGTCGAAGCCGGGCATTGGTATCGCGACCCCATGCGCATCAAGCGTAAAGGGATTTGCCCCGGCGGCATGCACGGCCGCCGGGGGTGAGGTCATACGCCTCGGCGACAGGCACGCGACGGGAGGTCCATGACCCATCCGCCGTCCGGGTCCATCGGCCTGGGATCGGTCATCAGACCCGCCGACCGGAACACTGCCCTCCCGGCGAGGAGCGCGCATGCCGCCCTGTCATCGCAGCGAGATGACGAGACGAAGCGCTCCGTCTCCCCGCCCCACGACACCTCCAGTATCGCTTTGCACGACCACACGTCGCCGTCCATGACGGGCGATGACGACTCGGCATGGATACCCATTCCCAGCAGCCCGAGGGCCTCGTCCAGCAGCGACTGGAACCATGGGTCCCTCACGTCCAGGATGTGCGAGGTGTCGTACCCTGCCATCACATCCCTGAGGACCAGCAGCCTGGACCCCAGGCAGTCTGGGGCCTCCTCCTCGATGTCCTGCTCGTCCTCACAGGTCATGTCCCTCCCGTCCGGAGCATGCGTCCGCCGTGGGGCGGATTGCATCCATAGTTCGAACCACGGACCGTTGCGTCCGCTGGTACACCCGCTTCCGTTCTTCCGTTCCTTCTCATGTCGATCCCTCCCGGGATTCCGCACACGTCCGGCCGTTTCCATCCATCCGTCGGTGTGCCATGAGCTATGGTCCGAGGGCCTATAATTACTGCTAAACGTAATATCTGTAATTTTCTTAATGACCGAAATCGATGTAATCTTTCTGACAGGGCCATCACCCCCTGTCGCATCCCGCGGGGCCTATCCCATCCTTTAATACCCATTCCCCCATCCGATGACTCATGAAGATAGCCAGAAGGATCGCCGACATCCCCATGTCGGGAATCAGGAAGATGTTCGACCTCGCCGGTGCCGACTCGGTCAACCTCGGCCTCGGCGAGCCGGATCTCGACCCCCCGAAGGAGGCGATCGAGGGCATGGCCGCGGCCGCCGCGGCCGGGAAGAACAAGTACGGCCCCACCGCCGGGATCTCCGAGCTCAGGGACGCGGTGGCCGACTACTTCTCCAAGTACGGACCGATAACCGGGTCCAACGTCATGATCACACCCAGCGGGTCCACGGGGCTCCTGGAGGTGACCCAGAGCATGGTGGACCCCGGCGACGAGGTCCTCGTCCCAAGCCCCGGGTTCGTCATCTACGGCCCGCAGGCAGAGCTCGCCGGCGGAAAATCCGTGGAGTACAGGCTTACCGACGACGGGCTGTTCCAGCCCGACATCGACGACATACAGTCGAAGATCACCCCGCGCACGAGCATGATCGTCGTGAACACCCCCTCGAACCCCACCGGAGGGGTGCTCACCGAGGAGAGCAAGAGGGCCCTGTGCGATATAGCCAGGGACAGGGACATCACCATCCTGTCCGACGAGGTCTACTGCGAGTTCATCTACGAGGGCAGGCACGTGTCGTTCCTGGACAGCCTCGACTGCGCCGTGGTCGCCAACGGGTTCTCCAAGATGATGGCGGTCACCGGATGGAGGATGGGCTTCCTCTGCGCCGAGCCCGAGCTCATGGACACCCTCATAAAGATGCAGTACCACGTCTGCGCCAACCCCGCCACCCCGTCGATGTACGGCATCCTGGCGGCGTTCCCCAACATCGGCCCCTACCTGGACAACGCCAGGGAGGTCTACAGGAGGCGCAGGGACCTGATCACCCGCAGGATCAACGAGATCCCCGGCATGTCGCTGACGCCTCCGAAGGGTGCGTTCTACGCGTTCCCGTCCTACGACGCCGACATCAGCTCGGCCGACCTGGCTATGGAGCTGGCCCGCGAGGGGCTCATATGCACCCCGGGATCCGCATTCGGGAGCTACGGCGAGGGGCACCTGAGGTTCTCCTACGCCGCCGACGAATCCAAGATAGAATCGGGAATGGATATATTGGCGAAGGTCATGGCCGGGAGGAGGTAACATGGCCGGAGAACTTGACCCGAACGCATCCCTCTTCGGAGGGGACGAACCCGAGATGAGCGAGGAGGAGGCATTCCTCAAGGAGACATTCGGAAAGAACCCCAACAGGACGTCTGCGCTGTCGGACCTGTTCTGCGCCGAGATGCTGGCGACCATCGACGAGGACCCCGAGCTACCCGAGGAGGCGAAGAGGCAGCTCATCTTCAAGATGACCGCGAACAGCGTCCTCGACGTGATAGTCGAGTCCCTGGCCCCCGAGACGGCGGAGGAGGTCACCTCCTGCCTGGACGGGTTCCTGGGCATGAGCCTGGTCAACAAGAAGAACCAGGTCGACATCATGGCCGAGCTCCGCAAGGCCGTCCTGAGCGTGAAGCAGGACACGGGCGAGTCCGACGAGGACTTCGAGCGCAGGCTCTCCGACATGGAGGACGCCTGGTGGTCGATCCCCCAGCCCCTGCTCAACGGCAGGACGCCGGACGACGCCATCAGGGAAGAGATGAGAAGGTACGGTCTGGACGAATGACTGAAGGTCGCTGGTACAGGGCATCTGCCCCGGGGAAGTTCGTCATCCTCGGTGAGCACGCCGTGGTCTACGGCAAACCCGCGGTGGTTCTGGCAGTCGACCTCAGGATGACCATCGCCGTACGCGATTCCAGGTACAACACGATCAACGGGGAGCGCATCGACTTCAAGAGACAGCCCCACCTCAGGTACCTGACCAGGGACGTGGACCACGCGCTGGAGTTCTCCACCGAGAGCATGATACCGGTGGGTTCCGGCATGGGGTCCTCCGCCGCGCTGTCCGCGGCGCTGGCCCTGGCCCTGAGCATGAGACGCGGCGACGCCATGGGCGAGGAGGAGCTCGTGGAGGAGGCCTACGGCGCCGAGCTGTACGCGCAGGGGATCGGGAGCCCCATGGACGCGTCGGCATGCGTGCACGGGGGCGGGATCGCCGTGAACCTGCCGGAGTCCTCCGACAGGCACCTGTGGACGATCAGCCGCGGGGAGAGGACCTGGTCCGTCTCCGACGTGGACGTCCCGGACATGACGTTTGTCATAGGCAACACCGGGATAAGGGCGCCCACAGGCCCCCTGGTCAGCAAGGTCAGGAGGTACATGGAGCGCAGCAGCTTCGCGGTCGACGTCGTGGACGACATAGAGCAGGTCACCATAGAGGGGAGCCAGGCCCTCGCCCGCGACGACGTGGAGGCGCTGGGCCGCCTCATGACCGAGGACCACAAGCTCCTGTCGATCCTGGGCGTGTCTTGCAGGGAGCTGAACAAACTCGTTAACGCATCCCTCCCGTACTCCTACGGGGCGAAGCTCACCGGAGCGGGAGGGGGAGGATGCATGGTAGCACTCACCGACAGACCGGATAAGGTGTGCGAGGCCATCAGGGCCAGGGGAGGTGTCCCCTACGTCGTGAGGACCGGGGTCCCCGGCGCCATGATGCATCCGGAATGATTCGGTGATAGCATGGATTTGACTGAAGAGATCGAGAGGCTGCGCGTCAGGTGCATCGGATGCGCCAAGTGCAGCAACGCCTGCCCCTCCATGGAGAAGGGCGGGATGGACCCGATGGAGATCATGATGGGCGGCGAGGCCGACCTGTCCACCTGCATAACCTGCGGGAACTGCACCAGGGTCTGCCACAGGACCGACCCGTGCGCGGTCATCAAGGACATGATCGCCATGGAGCGCGACATACACGTATCCCAGACTTTCAGGGACACCGGCTTCGCTATGGAGCCCGTTGAGATATCCCCGGCCCCCGAGTGGGGAGGGGACGACATCATGGTCATGCTGGGCTGCACGGTCAGGTCGCTCACACCGTACCTGCCCTACGCCATGGCCGTGGCCATGAGGAGCATGGGCGTCGGCGCTTCGGTGCTACCCGAGGAGACCTGCTGCCTGCACCCCACCCAGTTCAGGGAGATGCAGGAGATAGAGCGCAGGTCGTACCGCTCCGCCATGGGGCGGTCCGCCGGAGGGAAGAGGATCGTCGCGCTGTGCCCCGGATGCTCCGAGGAGCTGAGGGGCGCGATGGTCGACGCCGAGCACGTCATACAGTTCCTGGCGGCCAACATCGACAGATTACCCAAATTCGAGACCCCGATCAAGGTGGCCATGGAGCCCGGCTGCTCCGCCCTGCCCTACAGGAAGGAGATGAGGGCCGTCCTGGAGGCCATGGGATGCACCGTCACCAACAGGGACTTCGGGTGCTGCGGCAAGAGGAACGCCCTCGCGCCGGAGCTCATGGAGGACCGCGAGAGGGAGTGCGCCGGCGCCGATTGGATCGTCGTCGGATGCCCCTTGTGCCTGGACAGGTACGACGACCAGGAGGGCGGGCTCCCGGCCATGCACATCGCGGAGCTCGTGGCGCTGGCGGCCGGTGACGGCACCACGCTGGACCTGCACCGCATAAGGAAACAGTGAAACGACCCGGCCGCCGCATCGTCTACCGGCGGCGGTCCGGCTTTCCATTCGGAATTCTGGATAAGGTGGAATCGAAATCGTTTGGGAGGGGGACGATCGCCCCCTCCGATCGGGTTTCAGATCAGGTCCTCGAAGCCCTCGACGACCTTGGGGAACTTCTCCTTGACGACCTTCAGCAGGTTGTACACGTTGACCTCGCCGATGTCGGAGTCCTTGATCATCTTGATGAGCTCGTCGAT
>CALUHQ010000035.1 GCA_944320485.1 Candidatus Methanomethylophilaceae archaeon | reverse complement strand
ACTACGAGGGCCAGGGGACCAAGAGGGACATGGCGAAGGCCTTCCAGCTGTACAGCGAGATCGCGGATACAGGAGACGGCGACGCCCTGTTCATGGTGGGCAGGATGTACTACGAGGGGCTCGGTGTCGAGAAGGATCAGGGAAAGGGTTTCGAGTTCTTCGGCAGGGCCGCGGCCGCCGGGAGCAGGATCGCCCAGGAGCTGGTCGAGGACATCCGTCGCAGGCAGAACACGCAGCTCGTGCGCATCGACGGTCTCTAATCACTCGTCGAGGGGCTGGAACTCGGACTAGGGCTCGCCGCAGACGGGGCAGCACCAGTCGTCGGGGAGGTCGGCGAACTTAACGCCCTCCTTCTCCTCGTCGTAGATGTATCCGCACAGGGGGCATCTGTATTTCATAAACGTCGTTATCTCCTCTCTTTATTTAAGGATGACAGTCCGGAGCCCGGTTCTGTAATGAAGGTTCGGAATCCGGAGTCTCCATGAAGGGGAACGGGCTCCGCCGGTCGCCGGGGCGTTTCAGGTTCAGGCCTTCCTCCTGACTATGACCGCCACGGCCACCAGGGCTGCGACCACAACGGCGGCGGCCAGGATGCCGATCTCAGTCATCCCGAATCCGAGGATGGCGGGAGGTTCGGATCCTGGCTCCATCGGTTCGGGCTCGTCGCCCCACCCGGCGTACAGGGTCATGTTATCCGTCACCCTGGAGGACAGGTCGAATCTCTGTGTGCAGGAGCTGTCGGTGTACCAGCCAGTGAAGACCATGTCCTCGCGCACAGGCTCGGCGGGTTCGGGCACGGGCATCGAGTGTCCGACCACGACGTCGCCTGGGAGCACGGTGCCGCCGTTGGAGTCGAACCTCACGGTGTGCGTCATATCCTGCATCGTGGCCGTGAAAGTGACGTCCATGTCGGGCATGATGAAGTGGCGTTCGTCGGTGGTGTGGGACACCTCCGCCGATGACCAGTCCGTGGCGGGGAAGCCGCCCTCGTAGTGTCTGCCGTTGAGAAGGTACTCGCCTCCGCTGACGAAGACGTACGGGCCGTCCACGACGGCCCCGTCCACAAGGTATGTCAGGGTGTGCCAGCTCCTGTCCGGCCATCCTGCGTAGAGGACGAGGTCGGAGACGACGGGGGTGGAGCGGTCGAAGGGTACGGTGCATTCGGGGTCCGTGTACAGTCCCGTGCACTTCACGCCGTTCTGCGTGTAATCGCCGAAGTAGATCAGTTCGCCGTGGTCGAGCTTGTAGACAGAGGGCGTTATCATGCCGGCGAACGTGTAGACGGTGACCGTGTGGACGGGGGTCTCGCCCTCCTTCCAGACCGCGTACAGCGTGAGGTCCGATGTGACGGGGTCGATGGAGAACGAGAATGAGTCTCTCAGCTCCGCGTCGGTGCACCAGTGGGAGAACGTGTATCCCGCCCGGATGGGTTCTACGGCTTCCGCGAGGTGTCCGTGGGCCACGTAAACGGGTTGGATGGGATCTCCCCCGTTGGTCTCGAAGGTTATCCTGTGCGTCCCCTCGGCGCCCTCCCTGAGCCACTTCGCGTACAGGGTCAGGCTGCTGGCCACCGGTGTCTTGAAGTCGAACGGGTCGGTGAAGGAGGGGTCGGTGTACCATCCCGCGAGCACGTACCCGTCCCTGCTCGTATCCGGTTCCGATACTACTGCCCCGATGTATGCTGTCTGCTCGGCTGCCGGGGTGCCGCCGTTGGTCTCGAACCTCACGGTGCAGAGCTGCTGCGACTCCGGGACGAACTGCGCGTATATCAGCAGGTCCTCAGCGGGCATGGTCTCCGGAATCTCCGGCTGCCATCCCATGAACACGTATCCGTCCGCTATGGGGTCCTCGGGCGGGACGATCCTCTCCCCGTAGCTGTAGGTGGCCTCGGGGATGCTCGCGGCGCCAAATCCGGTCATGTACCGTATTGTGTATTCCTTGGGGGTGGCGGTCGCGTCGAAGTGGACGTCGCGGGTGCGCATTACGTACTTCCCGCCCTCCATGAACACGTCTTCGCTCTTCCAGGATCCGACCTCGTACCCTTCCATCTCGTACCTCTCTATCTTGTCGAAGAGCTCCCCCGCCATGCGGGTCTCGGTGTGGACGATCTCCCCGTTGACACGGTAGTAGACGGTGTACCCGTCCAGGTCCGCCCAATCGGCGTAGTAGATGGTGTTGTCGATGACCCTCCTGGTCACATCGGCCTCCATCAAGAACTCCCCGTCGTCGTAGAACCAGCCGTAGAACTCGTACCCGGGCCTCACGGGGTCCGGCGGCAGGAAGGGGCTGTCGTACATCGCGACGGTCTGGGACGGCACTGGGGACCCGCCGTTGGAGACGAAGGTGACGGTCCTGGTGTCGGTGCAGTATTTGGCGTACAGCGTGAAGCTGCTGGTGACCGGTTCGCTGAACTCGTACTTGGTCGTCAGCTCTGGGTCAGTGTACCAGCCGCAGAAGTCGCTGACCCACTGGGACGGGAGTTTTGGCTCCTCGGGGTACGTCAGGAGCCCCCCGTCGGGGACTGTCTGCGAGGGCACCGCGTTGACGGGCGGCGTGTCGTTGAAGTCGGCCTCGAACGTGATCGTGTGCGAGGGGGCGGCATTACCCTCGTCGGATATTAGGGTCATTCCGGCCGCCAGCGTCACTAGGACCAGGGCGAAGGCCAGAGCCGTCCCGGCGACGGCCTTGTGGCATGAGATGTTCATGGCATGGAATCGTCTTGAGGATTTAAGAGCGCACACCGGAGTCCGGGACCATGGGGGAGAAGGTAAGGGGGATTTCTCCCCCTGTTTGTTTGAGGAGTGTTCACTTCCTGCAGCGGTCGCAGCCGTCCTCGTCGATGGTCACGTTGGATCCGGATCCCTTGCAGCGGCTGCATCCCTTGCAACCGCAGCTACTGACGCCCTTCCTCCACTGGTTTACCAGGTACGAGACGGATGCTATCACCATGAGGGCGATCACAGCGCCCACGACGAGGTCGTTGCTCATGCCCTCATCTCCTCCTCGGCGTCGTACTCGTCCTTTCCGGAGAGCTGCCTGAACGGGTC
>CALUHQ010000034.1 GCA_944320485.1 Candidatus Methanomethylophilaceae archaeon | reverse complement strand
CATGCGCATAACAATCGTAGGGTGCGGATCCATCGGGTCCAAACTCGCCAAGGCGGCCGACGAGATGGCCGAGGTCAAGAGGATCTACCTCATGGACGAGGATGCTCCCAGGGCCGAGAAGCTCGCCGCCGAACTCAACAAGGCCATCATCATCAACGACATAGAGGAGGAGCTCTACCACACCGACCTGGTCATCGAGGCCGCTTCCCAGAGGGCGGCCACCAACATCGTCCCGAAGGTCGTCGCCAGGGGCGTGGACATCATGATCATGTCCGTCGGAGCGCTGGTCGACGACAAGTTCAGGGACATGGTCAAGGAGAGGGCGACCCAGTCCGAGGCCAAGATATTCATCCCGTCCGGGGCCGTGTGCGGAACGGACGGACTCCGCTCGTCCGCGGTGGGGGAGCTGGAGGAGGTCGAGCTCATCACCACCAAGGGGCCCAAGAGCCTGGAGGGCGTCGACTGGATCGTCGACCACGGCATCGACGTGGATTCGCTGACCGAGCCCACCACGGTTTTCTCCGGGACGGCGAGGGACGCCGTCAAGCTGTTCCCCAAGAACATCAACGTCGCGGCCACCGTGTCGCTCCTCGGCGTCGGCTTCGACAAGACCAAGGTCACCATCGTCGTGGACCCCTCAATCCACAGCAACTCCCACGAGCTGAGGGTCAAGGGCGAGTTCGGACAGATGACGTGCCACACGTTCAACGTGCCGTCACCCGACAACCCCAAGACCTCGTACCTCGCGGCCATGTCCGCGATCTCCGCCCTCAAGAGGATCGTCAGGAACGAGTGGATCGGCATCTGATCCGAAAACGGGGCGACCCGCCCCTTAATCTTCATTTTACATCCCTGCGCCGGACATCGGCACCGCAATATACTGCCCCAATGATGTCGAGGCATGCCTAAAACAAGGGCCGAGAGGCTCATTTCGAACGCCAAGGACGAGATGGACGCCGTCGTCATCGTCAACGACGGCGAGCCGTTCCTTGACTCCACGTTCTGGTACCTGACGGAGCAGAAGTCCGGTACATTCGAGGGTTCGTTCGCCATCGTGCGCCCGGACGGCGAGCTGGACGTCATCGTCAGCATACTCGAGGAGGAGGGTGCCCACGACGGTGTCGGCAACATCCGCGTCTACCACAACCGCGAGGAACGCGACGGGTTCATCAGGGACGCCCTGAAGGGATGCAGGAAGGTCGGGTTCAACGTCAGCTCCGCCACCTACGCCGGGGTGCGCTACGTCGAGAAGACCGTGGAGGGCATAGAGGTCGTGAACGCCGGGAAGGCCATCTCCGACACCGTCTCCGTGAAGGACGAAAAGGAGGTCGCGGCGACCCGCGAGGCCTGCAGGATATCCTCCATCGTGGCAGGGGAGATCCCCGACATGATGTCCGAGGGCGTCTCCGAGAAGGAGGTCGCAGCCAGAATGGACTCCCGCATGAGGGAGCTCGGTGGCACGGGCAATGCGTTCGACACCATCGCCGCGTTCGGCGCCTACTCCTCGCAGCCCCACCACATGCCGTGCGACTACAGGCTCAGGAAGGGGGACACCGCCCTGTTCGACTTCGGCACGAAGTACGACAGGTACTGCTCGGACATGACCCGCACCGTCTTCCTCGGGAAGCCCCCGGAGATCCTGGAACGGGCCTACGAGATCGTCCTGGAGGCGCAGAGGGCCGGCATAGCCCAGTACAGGGACGGGGCCAAGGCCTGCGACGCGGACCTCGCCGCCAGGAAGGTCATAGACGAGTCCGAGTTCAAGGACAGGTTCATCCACTCGTTCGGACACGGCATCGGGATGGACGTCCACCAGGCCATATCCGTGTCGCCCAGGTCGGATCAGGTCCTCCGTGCGGGCAACGTCGTCTCGGCCGAGCCCGGGATCTACATCCCCGGCGTGGGCGGGATAAGGATCGAGGACACCTGCCTGATCACGGAGGACGGGTGCGAGATCCTGACGTCGTTCGACCACTCTTTCACGGTGGTATGATGCAGGCGGTCCTCGCAAAGGCCGAGCAGGCCCAGGACATCCTGCACAAGGCCGTCGACAGGATGCAGGACATGGGCGCGGAGTTCTCCGACGCCAGGTCCCAGACCGTCAGGGTCACGGGCGTCAGCTCGATGAACGGGGACATCCGCCAGCTGGTGCAGAAGAGCACCGGAGGGGTGTGCCTCAGGGCATGGATCGGAGGGAGATGGGGATACGGCACCGCCACCAGCTTCGACAGGGACGCCGTCGTGAGGGCCGCCGAGCAGGCGGTCAGGAACGCGTCCGGAGAGAGGAAGTCTGACCTTATGCTCGAACCCGCCACCGTGCGGGAGCACCGCAGGGCGGACGTCCGCATCCATCCGGACTCCGTCGACCTCTCCGAGAAGATCGCCGCGGCGCAGGACCTGGACAGGGCCCAGGCCGTGGACGACCGCATCATCAACCGCATAGGCTCGTACTCCGAGGAGATGAAGACAAACGCGCTCGTCAACTCCGCCGGCTCCGACCTGAGCTGGGAGGAGGTCCGCACCCTCTGCAGGGCCATGTCCGTGGCCGCCGACGGCCAGAGGATGGAGCGCTACTACGACGGTCCTGACAGCACCCTGGGGTTCGAGGTCGTGAGGGACGCCGACCTGGAGGAGCTGGGAAGGGTCACGGCCAGGGAGGCCATCGAGACCCTGAAGGCTGACAGGGCCCCGTCCGGGAACCTGACGGTCATCTCCGACCCCATGGTGTCCGGGCTCCTGGCCCACGAGGCCATGGGCCACGCGTCCGAGGGGGACGAGATAACCAAGAGGAGGTCGTTCCTGACCGACGCCGTCGGCAGGAAGGTGGCCTCCGAGATAATCACGATGTACGACAACGGGACGGTCCGCGGAGCTCACGGGTCGGTCCCGTTCGACGACGAGGGCACGCCGTCCTCGTGCACGACCATCATCGAGGACGGGGTCTACAAGGGGTACATGCACAGCCTGGAGACCGCCTCGCAGCTCGGCACGAGGCCCACCGGCAACGGCAGGGCCGAGAACTACGGCAAGAGGGTGTGGGTCAGGATGACCAACACGTACTTCGGTCCCGGCGAATGGAACAGGGACGAGATCATCGCGGACACGAAGGACGGGATCCTGTGCGACAAGATGGTCAACGGCATGGAGGATCCGGTCGGAGGGTGCTTCGAGGCCAAGTGCCTCAGGGGCTTCCTCATCAGGAACGGCGAGATCGTCAAGCCGCTGCAGTCCTTCACCCTCACCGGCAGGTCCGTGGACATCCTGTCCTCGGCCGACGCCCTGTCCAAGGAGGTCGTCCTGGACGGAGGGATGTGCGGCAAGGGCATCGAGGACTGGGTGAGGGTCTCGTCCGGAGGGCCGTACATGCGTGCCAGGATGATCGTGGGGGGAGGACAGTGAGCGACATCGGATACTACGCCGAGAAGGCCATGGAGGCGTCCAGGGACTACGGCCAGTCGGAGGTGTACGTCTCCGAGGCCGTGATCAACACGGTCTACATCGACGACTCCAGGATAAGCAACATCGAGACCAAGCTGGACTCCGGCCTGATGATCCGCATCGCGGACGGCGGCAGGCAGGGGAAGGCGTCCGTCACCCTGAACGACGACCGGTCCGTCATGGAATGCATGTCGATGGCGGAGGCCGTCCTGAGGTTCTCCCCCGAGAGCATGGAGTTCAAGGGCTACGCCCAGCCCGGGCAGGCCAGAATCGCCATGCCGGACATCTGGGACAGGAGGGTCGAGGATGTGACCCCGGACGACCTCAGGGAGATGGCCAAGGTCCTAATAGAGTCGTGCCCGGTGAACATACCCCGTGCCCAGATCAGGGTCTCCACCAACGACTGCAGGGTCATGAACGGCAACGGCGTCGACTGCTCCCACATGAGCACCCTGGTCTACGGACACTTCACATCGATGACCACGAAGGACCACCCCGGCGAGGGGATGGAGACCTACCACGGCACACACCTCGACATCGACCTGCGCTCCATCGGCGAGTCGCTGGCGCGTCAGGCGAACGCGGCGGCCTCGAGCCACGAGTTCAAGGGGTCCGAGAAGCTGAGCATGATCCTGCCTCCGGGACAGCTCGGGGACATGACCAACTCGTCGGTGGTCGCAGCCGTCAACGGGGAGAACGTGAAGTACGGCAGGAGCCTCTGGAAGGACTCCGTCGGACAGCAGGTGGCATCTGAGCAGTTCACGGTCGTGGACGACCCGACGGTGTCGGCCCCGCTCTCCTGCGTGTTCGACGACGAGGGCACCCCCACGGAGAGGAGGACCATCGTCGAGGATGGGATCCTAAGGTCGTTCCTCAGGGACTCGTTCTGCGGCGACAGCACAGGGAACGGCATGCGCAGGTCCAGCGTAGAGGCCCAGGGCGCGTACGAGCGCACCCCGGTCATCAAGGCCCTGAACGTCACGGTGAAACCGGGCAGGTACACCCCGGAGCAGATCATCGAGCAGACCGACCGCGGCATATTCGTGGAGAGGTTCGCATGGCCCGAAGCCGACGAGATGACCGGCAGGTTCGGCCTCAACGTCAGGTGCGGTTACATCATCAGGAACGGGGAGGTCGTGGACACGATCAACAACGCCCTGCTGATGGGCAACATGCTGGAGGCCGTCAGGAACATCGAGATGATCGGCAACGACCCCAGACAGATGGGCGTCGTCACCGTTCCGACGATGAGCTTCTCGGGAACCGAGCTGGTCGGGAACTGAGTTCAAACCTTCACAAACTCTTTTCTTTTATCAATCTTTGAATTTCTCGGGTTGAAACGTTTGAATTTCTACGGTTGGAGGATATGGGATACAGTGCATGCCCGAGTATCCTTGGAAGGCTCAAGGAGCGCGTATGTGCTCATAGGGTCATCGACGCCGGTTCGCAAAGGCATAATGCATAGCGACCTTGAGATACATACAATGTCGTTGTTCGAGGCATCTTGCAGACCCCTCACTTTCGGCGGCGACGATGAATGCCACGATGGAGAGTCTGCTCGGAGGCCTGAACACGTATGGTTTCCTGTTCGAGGGGATGTGCGAACGTAATCCGAGGATATATGCAGAGGTCCACAACGGCGACTTGAAGCACTATCGTGATAGCGGAGGCAACGAGATCGATGCGATCGTCGAATTGCCCAATGGCAGCTGGGGTGCTTTCGAGATCAAACTCGGCATGAACCAGGTGGATGAAGCGGCCGAGAAGCTTCTGAAGATGAACGAGAAGTTCCAGGACAGTCGCAGGCCTCCGGAATTCCTCTGCGTTCTCGTAGGACTGTCGTCATACGCGTATCATCGTGAGGACGGGATCTACGTGGTCCCGATAACGGCCCTCGGTCCCTGAACACCGTCCAGACCGTTATAATCATCCGAGCCGATTCCATCCTCATGGCAGTCTACAGATGCTCCGTCTGCGGTGAGATCTACGATGAGGATGATGAGGGCGTGAGGTTCGAGGACCTCCCGGACGACTGGGTGTGTCCGCTGTGCCGCTCCCCCAAATCTGCATTCGTTCTCGTAGGCGAGGATGGCCCCGATACTGCGGTGACCGCGGATGAGCCCGTGGTCTCCGAGGTTAAGCCCTCGGCCGATGCACCCCATACGCAGGATGTGGAACCCCGCCTCGTCAGGCACGACGGTGGCGTCATGGACGACATCCACGCGATGGCCCTCTCCGGAAGGAGCGTCGACGGCGCCATGGACACGGAGATTCCTGTTCCCGGGTTCGACGACATCCTCTTCCTGGGAGCGCAGCTGGCCAGGATGCCATGCGACGCGGATGCGGATGTGAGCATCCGCACGGTGATCGGCAAGAAGGCCGCGAAGCCCATGGTCATCGAATCGCCCGTGTACATCAGCCACATGAGCTTCGGTGCGCTCTCCGGCAGGGCGAAGATAGCGCTGTCCAAGGGAAGCGCGATGGCCAGGACCGCGATGTGCAGCGGAGAGGGCGGTGCCCTGTGGGACGAGATGATGGCCGCCCACCGGTACATCTTCGAGTACATCCCCAACGAGTACAGCTACAACCTGGAGACGCTGTCGCACTGCAGCGCGGTCGAGATCAAGATCGGCCAGGGCACGAAGCCCGGGATGGGCGGCCACCTCCCCGGCGAGAAGGTCACGGACATCATCGCGGCTATGAGGGGACGCAGGAAGGGCGAGGACATCCAGAGCCCGTCCAGGTTCCCGGGCATAGAGTCCCCGGAGGACCTGAGGGACCTCGTCGAGACCCTTCGCAGGAGGAGCGGGGGCCTGCCGATAGGCGTCAAGATTGCGGCTGGTCATATCGAGGAGGACCTGGAGTTCATATCGCATTCCGGATGCGACTTCATAACGATAGACGGCAGGGGCGGTGCGACTGGATCCTCCCCGAAGTTCCTGAGGGACGCGTCGTCCGTGCCCACTGTCTATGCCCTGGCCCGGGCAAGGAGGTACATGGACGAGAACGGCATGGACCAGGACCTGGTCATCACCGGGGGTCTGCGCACCAGCGGCGATTTCGTTAAGGCCCTGGCCATGGGCGCCGACGCCGTGGCCATAGCCTCGTCGGCCCTGATGGCCCTCGGGTGCCAGAGGTACAGGGTCTGCAACAGCGGCAAGTGCCCGATGGGAATAGCCACGCAGGACCCGGAACTGGAGAATCGCCTCGACCAGGAGGCCGGCGCGGTCCGCGTCGCCAACTACCTGAACGCCGTCAACGACGAGCTGAGGACGTTCCTCAGGATATCCGGCCACACCGACGTAGCCCAGCTGTCGCTGGACGACCTGTGCACCGTGAGTTCGGAGATCGCGGGGACCACGGGGATAAGGCACGCCTGACCCCATGGCACCGATCGGCGTGTGATTCGGATCAGAACGGGGGCATCAGCGTCAGCTTCTGCCTGTCGCCGGCGGCGTCCAGTCCGGAGCAGTCGCCGATGATCCTGCCGATCCTGATCACGGGGTAGGGCGAGACGGGCTTCCCGTCCTCCCCGCTGAGCGGGGTCGGGCCGTAGAATATGCAGAACGCGCCCGGTCCCGGCCAGTAGGCGATGTCGCCCACCTCGAGCTGCGTCGTGCGCCCCTCCTTCGGCTGTATCGCGTACAGGGGGCACTCGCAGTAGATCATCCCGCCCAGCATGTTGATGTCCAGGCTGAGCGGGAGTGAGAGCCAGATGGCGTTTGAGATGTCCGAATCGTCGAGCTCGGCTGGGAAGTCCCCGTTCCTTGTCCTGACGTTCATCCTGCTCATTTCGCCACCCGGCCGTTGGCGTTTCAGTTCTTCCTCTCGAAGAGCTGGCGGATCTCCTTGCCGGTGATCTCGAGCTGCAGCTTCTTCTCGTCCTCCTCCATCTTCTTGAGGTTGACGAGTCCGGCGGCCCACTCGGCCCTCCAGTCGTCCTTGAACTTGCCGCTCTCGATTTCCTCGAGGATGCTGACCATTCCCATTCCGGACTCGGGGGTGATGACCCTGTCCCTCCTGGTCATGCCGCCGTACTCGGCGGTGTTGGAGACGACGTTCCACATGAGCTCGAAGCCGCCCTTGATGATGAGGTCGTCGATCAGCTTGGTCTCGTGGAGGACCTCGAAGTAGGCCATCTCGGGGGGATATCCCGCATCGGTCAGGGTCTTGAAGCCCTGCCTGATCAGTGCGGTGAGTCCTCCGCAGAGGACGGCCTGCTCGCCGAAGAGGTCGGTGTAGGTCTCGTTGTCGAAGGTCGTCTCGAAGACGCCTGCGCGGGTGGACCCGAGTCCCTTGGCGAGGGCGAGGGCGATCTTCCTGGCGTTGCCGGTGACGTCCTGGTGGATGCAGATGAGGGCGGGAACCCCGAACCCCTCGGTGAAGACGATCCTCTCCATGTCCCCGGGGGCCTTGGGGGCCATCATGATGACGTCGACGTCTGCGGGAGGCTGGATGAGCTTGTAGGTGATTGCGAATCCGTGGGCGAACTCGAGGGCGGCGCCCTTCTTGAGGTTGGGCTCGACGTACTGCTTGTAGATGTCGGGCTGGATCTCGTCGGGGAGCAGCATCATGACGACGTCCGCGTCCTTGACGGCATCGGCGAACTCTGCGACCTTGAGTCCGTCCTCCTTGGCCTGGTTCCAGGACTTTCCGTCCTTCCTGACACCGATGGTGACGTCGATGCCGGAATCGTTGAAGCACAGGGCCTGCGCCCTTCCCTGGGATCCGTATCCCAGGACGGCGACTTTCTTTCCGTCGAGGACCTTAAGGTCCGCATCTTTATCGTGATAAAGCTGCATGGTTTCACACCTATGCGGGTGCGTACTCTGACGTTCGATTTATACCTTGTTTATAGCGTCTACGGGTGCGACGAACGACGTATGTCTCGATTCTGGCACATGACGCGGACAATCGAACGCCCCGCTGGCACATCCGGAGGACGCAACCTGCTTATACCGCATCTGCAGATTAGCCATCGATGGAGACCGTCGAAAAACGTGGCGGGTTCTCAGGCAGGCTGGGATTCCTCCTGGCCACCGCCGGCGCCGCCGTCGGTCTCGGGAACCTCTGGCGCTTCCCGTACCTCGCCGAACAGTACGGCGGGGGGATCTTCCTGCTCGTGTACCTCATACTCGTGGTGACGTTCGGAGTCGTCATGCTGATCACCGAGCTGGCCATAGGGAGGCGCACCGGGAAGTCCTGCTTCGACGCCCTCATGGACCTGTGCGACAAGTACCCCATAATCGGGTGGATCGCCATGCTGGTCCCTGCCATCATCGTCCCGTACTACTGCGTCATCGGCGGATGGGTCACCAAGTACTTCGCCGACTACGCCACCGGCAACGGGTCCGACCTGGCCGCGAACGGCTTCTTCGGGTCGTTCACGCAGATGGACCTCGGGGGCCTCTTCGACAGCCCCGTCCCGTGGTTCCTGATCTACGCCCTGCTGACCATCGTGGTCGTCGTTTTCGGGGTCGAGAAGGGCATCGAGAGGCTCAGCAAGGTCCTCATGCCCGCCCTGTTCGTGCTGCTCATCGCCATATGCGTCTACATGCTCACGATCCCGGGGATCTCCGACGGACTGGCGTACTACCTCGTCCCGGACTTCGACAAGCTCTCGTTCTCCACGCTGGCGGGCGCCGTCAGCCAGCTGTTCTACTCCCTCTCGATCGCCATGGGCATCAGCATAGCCTACGGATCCTACATGAGGAAGCAGGACAACATCGAGAAGTCGGCCTACACCGTGGCCCTGACCGACACCAGCGTCGCGTTCCTCTCCGGACTCATGATCGTCCCCGCCTTCGTGCTGTTCTCAGGCAGCTCCGAGGGGATGACCAGCGGGTTCGGGCTCTTGTTCACCACGATGCCCCAGGTCTTCGATGTGATGCCTGGCGGGGAATTCGTCGGCATCGCGTTCTTCCTGCTGGCGATGTTCGCCGCGCTGACATCGTCCATAGCCCTCATGGAGGCCGTGGTCGCTGTGCTGAAGGACCATTGGCACATGACCCGCGTGCGCGCCTGCGTGATAGTCTCGGCTGTGATACTGGTGCTGGGCATGCTGGCATGCCTCGGGGAGGGGCCGCTCAGTTTCATAGAGCCGTTGGGCATGACGTTCCTGGCGTTCTTCGACTTCATCACCAACTCCGTGATGATGCCCATCGTGGCCCTGATCACGTGCATCCTGATCGGATACGTCGTCAAGACCAGGTACGTGGTCGAGGAGGTGGAGTCGTCCGGATGCGAGTTCAAGATAAAGACGGTCTACGGCTTCATGATCAAGTACGTCTGCCCGGTGATCCTGGTGATCATCCTGGTCGTGGGCATCCTCGGCGGCCTCGGCATCTACACCATCTGAGCCGACCGATCCCGCCGACCATGTGCCAGGAGATGCGGGCGACCGAAGGATATATATCATGTAATCCCTGGACGATGCATGGAGCAAGCCACCTCGCGCGGCAGCTTCTCGGGGAGGCTGGGGTTCATCCTGGCGGCCGCCGGTTCCGCGGTGGGCCTCGGGAACCTGTGGCGCTTCCCATACCTAGCCGAGCAGTACGGTGGCGGGATATTTCTGCTGACCTACCTCGTGCTCGTGGTCACGTTCGGCGTGGCCCTCATGATCACCGAGCTCGCTGTCGGCAGACGCACCGGAAAGTCATGCATCGACGCCTTCCTGGACCTCGGGGAGAGGTACAAGATAGTCGGATGGTTCATCGCGCTGATCCCGCTGATCATCGTCCCGTACTACTGCGTCATCGGCGGATGGGTCACCAAGTACTTCGTGGAGTACACGGTGGGCGCCGGCTCCGAACTGGCCAACGGCACCTTCTTCGGGGATTTCACATCGGCGTCGCTCCCCGGCTTGTTCGACAGCCCGGTCACCTGGTTCCTTATCTACGCTGTGATCTCCGTGGCCGTGGTGGCCTTCGGCGTGGAGAAGGGTGTGGAGAGGATGAGCAAGGTCCTCATGCCCGCCCTGCTACTCCTGCTCGTTGGCATGTGCGTGTACATGATGACGCTCCCCGGCATAGGAGATGGGCTGTCGTACTACCTGGTCCCCAATTTCGACGAGTTCTCCATGTCCACCGTCCTCGGGGCCATGGGCCAGCTGTTCTACTCGCTCTCCCTCGCGATGGGGATCATGATCACCTACGGGTCGTACATGCGCAAGAACGTGGACATAGAGAAGTCGGCGCTGACGATCTGCCTCACCGACACCTCTGTAGCGTTCCTCTCGGGACTCATGGTGGTCCCCGCGGTCGTCCTCTTCATCGGACCCGGACTCTCCAGTGGACCCGGGCTCATGTTCGAGACCATGCCCCTCGTCTTCGAGTCCATGCCCGCCGGCCACATCATCGGCGCGGCGTTCTTCCTGCTCGCCATGTTCGCAGCCTGGACATCGTCCATATCCCTGTGCGAGACCGCGGTGTCCATCTTCCGCGACAGATGGGGATGGAAGCGTTCGATAGCATGCATCGTGTGCATGGCGATGATCGTGGTGCTGGGACTGCTGTCCTGCCTCGGGTACGGCCCGCTGGCGGGTATCGAGCCGTTGGGACTGGCGTTCCTGGACTTCTTCGACTTCATCACCAACTCGATAATGATGCCCATAGCCGCCCTCGTGACCTGCGTCATCATAGGATACTTCGTGAAGACCAGGTTCGTCGAGGAGGAGATCGAGCTATCCGGGCCGTTCAGGACCAAGCGCGCGTACAGGTACCTCGTGAAGGTCATCTGCCCCGTGTTCATGGCGCTGATCCTCATCACCGGGCTGCTTTCGTACTTCGGCGTGTACACGATCTGAGGCGGATGTGATGGCACCGGGCGACGACGACTCCATAACCCTGATACTAGGGTTCCCGAAGAAGATGAGCCAGTGCATGAGGCTAGTGGCCAGCGCGTACCTGAAGGACAGCAGCGTCAAGCCCCAGTACCTGACCATAATATACCATCTGGGCACCAACGACGGCATATCGCAGAAGGAGCTGAACGAGGTCGTCCCCTTCGACAAGTCCTACATCTCGATCATGGTCCACGACATGATCGATATAGGGCTGATCTACAACGACGGGGAGGGCAAGCAGCACAGCCTCCACCTGACAGACAGGGGCAGGGACGTGTACGTCATGAGCAGGATGATGTTCGACCTCCTAGACAGGAACCTCTTCGACGTGCTCACAGACGAGGAGAAGGAGTCGCTCAGGGGCATAATGGGAAAGCTCGATTCCAGATTGGACAAGCTCATGGCCGATTTCTCCCAGGAAGGGGAATGATAGTTTAGTATTCAACTGAATAAATCATGACCCTGCAAACCCGTTTCCCAACTTCTCTTTTATATACTTTATATAACTGGACAGAAAGACCGTCAGCCATAGCCATCGATTGAGAAGATTCCGTTGGTTGAAAAACCAATTCAAAATGTACATATACAACATCTTTCTCAACAGTCTTTCCGTAAAGAATCCTCGGGAGGGATTCGTATAGCAGCCGAACAAATCACATACAAAAACATAGATCCGAAGGTGCGCAACACCATCATGATCGGACTGTGCGTCGCTATGCTCGGAGCATGCTTCGACGGTACGATCGTGGGCACCATCGGAACCAAACTGGCCGAAGACCTGGGAGGTCTCAGCCTCTACGCCTGGATGACCACGGCGTACCTTCTCTGCGAGACCATCATGATCCCCATCGCCGGCAAGCTGTCGGACATCTACGGCAGGAAGCCCCTGTTCCTCATCGGTCTCGGACTGTTCGCCATCGGATCCGTCCTCGCCGGACTGTCCACCAACATGGAAATGTTCATCGCATGCCGCGCTGTCCAGGGAATCGGAGGAGGTATCCTCATCCCCGTCGCCACCGCGGCCGTCGCGGACCTGTACTCCCCCCGCGAGAGGGCCAGGATGCAGGGTATCCTCGGTGCCATCTTCGGTGTCGGAAGCGGAATCGGACCCCTCATCGGAGGGTACATCGAGGGCGCCATCAGCTGGCACTGGTGCTTCTACATCAACATCCCCCTGGCGCTCATCGCATTCATCCTCACAATCAAGAAGTTCCCCACTCCCGTCAACGACGGAGAGAAGCACATCGATGTCAAGGGAATCGCGTTCCTGTCCCTGCTGCTTCTGGACATCCTGCTCCTGATCGAGTTCGGCGGTAAGGAGTTCGAGTGGGTCAGCGTCGAGTCCATCGCGATGGTCGTCATCGCCATCGTCCTGGCTGTCGTGTTCGTGAAGATCGAACACAAGGCCATCGATCCTATCCTGGCACCCCACCTGATCCACAACAAGACCGTCGTCATGGCGGCCGTCTTCATGGCGATCTTCGGAATCGGAATGATCGGTTCCATGATGTTCACCAACATGCTGGCCGTAGGTGTCTTCGGCCTCACCACCCTGCAGGCGGGGATCTGGTCCCTGGCGATGGTCGTCGGAATGATGATCACCTCCATCTCCTCCGGAGCCCTCGTCGAGAGGACTGGATACAAGCTCTGGCTAATCGCAGGTCCCATCCTGTGCTTCCTCGGACTGTTCTACCTGTCCGGGATGACCGTCAACCCCGACATGGTCGACACTATGATCGGCAACCCGATGCTGGGCATCGCGGGTGACGCAGACTACCTTCAGGAGACGTTCATGGGCAGGTACCTGACCGGAACGTTCATCCTCGGTCTCGGTCTCGGATGCATGATGTCCGTCGTCATGTCCGCAGTGCAGAACAGCTCCAAGCCCACGGAGATGGGAATGACCACATCGTCCGTCAACCTGATCAGGTCCATCGGAACCACCATGGGGACCGCCATTTTCACCATGGTCATCAACAGCAAACTCTCCGGTGAGCTCGCCACATGGATCGACGACCCCGATGTCCTCGGACAGCTGACCCCCGATACGGGAGTCATCGGACAGATCGTCCAGTTCCCCCAGTATGCCGGCGAGATCATGACCGCGTTCAGCAACAGCGTGGACTTCTCGTTCCTGGCCGGAGGATGCATCATCCTGCTGCTGGTCATCATCGGAATAATCTTCAAGGCCCAGAAACCCGAGGAGGACCCCGAGTTCGAGGCCGTGAAGCACAAGATCGAGTCCGGTGAGGAGTGAGCCCTTCCCACCCCGCCCCACCGGGGCGGGGACAACCCCCTTCCCATCATCAGTTTTTCTATCACATCCGCGATTACCACCCATGGATTTCCTTGAACGCGCACGCAGAGGACTCATAACCAGCGACCAGGACGAGGACATCGGCGAGTTCCTGGATGCCCTCGAGAGGGGGCATTCGCTGTGCGAGCGCTTCAACGTCCCGGGAACCTCCAGGGACGTCCGGAGGGACATGCTCGAGGAGCTGTTCGGACAGCCCCTGGACCCACGCACGTCCATCAACCCCTCGTTCAGATGCGACGTCGGAACGAACATCCACCTCGGGAGGCACGTCGAGGTCAACTTCGACTGCGTGTTCCTGGACAGCGCCGAGATAACCATCGGCGACAATGTCCTGATAGCGCCGAAAGTGTGCCTGGCCACACCGGGACACGATTTCCCTCCGATGATGAGGCGCCACACGGCCACGCGCGCCCTGCCCATAGTCATAGAGGATGACGTGTGGATCGGCGCCTCCGCCACCGTGCTGGGCGGTGTGACCATCGGCGAGGGCGCCATCATCGGTGCCGGGGCCGTGGTCACCAGGGATGTCCCGCCAGAGGAGACCTACGCCGGAGTCCCCGCCAGGAGGCTGCACCGGTGAAGGACCTGCGCCTGACCATGGTGTGCATGAACTCGCGCGTCGGCGACCTGGACGGGAACCTGTCGAGGATCCTGACTGTCTGCGACGAAGCCAGCGGCAAGGAATCGGACATGGTCTGCTTCCCGGAACTCAGCCTGACCGGCTACTCCATGCCGGGCAGCGCCTCGTTCGAGATGCCCGACGACGACCCCCGCATCGGTGCCATACTGGACAAGTCCTCCGACACGGGCATGTGCATATGCTTCGGATACGTCGGCAGGGGGCCGACGATACGCCAGGCGGTGGTCGAGAACGGGAGGCTCATAGGCCACTACGACAAGACCCACCTCGGTGACAGGGAGGAGACCGTCATCGAGGCGGGACGCGAGCTGAACACGATCGAGACCTCCAGGGCCGTCTTGGGCATCCAGCTGTGCTGGGAGTCGCACTTCCCCGAGATAACGACCACCTACGCCCTCAAAGGAGCGGACATAGTCCTGATGCCGTTCGCCTCCGGGCTGGGCGGTGAACGCCGGCGCTCCTCGTGGGGCAGGTGCCTTCCGGCCAGGGCCTACGACAACACAGTGTACGTCGGAGCATGCAACGCGTACGGACCTACCGGAACGGGTACCTACCTGGGCGGCGGGGCCACGATACTGGATCCCCGCGGTATCGTCATGTCGGAGGACTACAGCGGCGAATGCATGGTCACAGCGGACCTGACGTCGGAACCGCTAGACAGGATCCGTGCGAAGGGTTACGAGAACATGAGGGACCTGTGCTTCCTCGACAAGAGGCGTCCCGAACTTTACTTCAGATGAGTGTTTCTGTGGTACGCACCCGGCCCAGTGATACTACGGTTACGGCAATGATGGGGCCGGGTGCGAGTGATGTGAGTATCGGCAGTTGTCCCTCAGAGTCTCCTTATGTCCACCTCCTTCGCGTCTTCTTTCGTCCTGTCCTCGGGCATGTCGTAGTCTGATGACAAGACAGCCCCCCTCGCCAACTGGCGTATGTCCAGCGTCATGAGCACATCATCTCGCCGAGCTTCCTGCAGTCATCGGCCTCGGCATCGTTCGGATAGAGGTTCGCTATCACGCCTTCGTTTGCCAGGTCCGCACCGGCGGCCCTGCACCTGTCGGCCCAGTCCCTCATCCACTGGCCGTCCCCCCAGTCGTAGGAGCCGAAGATCCCGACCCTCTTGCCGGAGAGGAGACTCTCCACCGCCGAGAACATCGGCTCGAACACATCCTCCTCGAGGATCTCGTCCCCCATGGCGGGGCATCCGAAGGCTATGGCGTCGTATTGGGACACCTTGTCCGGGCCGAATCCGTCGGCCGTGATGACCTCGGCGGTCCCTCCGGCCGAACGGATACCTTCGGCCACGAGGTTGGCCATGGCCTCGGTGTTCCCCGTGTCGCTCCAGTAGACCACTGCTACGTTTGACATGTTTTAGGATATCCTAAAATGAGTATAAATAGTTTAGTCATTCCTAAATTACAGGAACATGGTCATGTACACCGGCAGGTACACGATGTCGCCGTCGACCCTGAGGTCCTTGGTGTGGATCACATAGGCACCGCCTGTCACCGTCCGGAATTTATCCATGAACCTGTCCAGAGAAACATGCCTGGTGGAGTCCGCCCCCGATTTCACCTCCAGGGGGATGACCTTCCCGTCCTTGACGAGCATGAAATCGATCTCCTGCGGATTCTTCGTCTCCTTGACCCAGAATCTGCAGAACAAAAGTTCGTGGTTCCTCACCGTGAGCTCCTGGGCGACGATATTCTCCAAGAGCATCCCCTTGTTCATGCTCAGATTCCCCTTCAGAACCCTGTCGTAGAGTTCCGAATACGTGTCTGTGTTGGACAGGAACGATCCGGACACCAGAAGACCCGTGTCGAGCATGTACAGCTTGAACGAATGCTCGTCTATGCTGAGTCCCATGGCGAGCCCTGGATCCGACGCGCAGTGACATACGTTCACCATCTTGGACTCGGCGAGCCAGGTCACGGATTCGAAATACTCGCGGGTCTTCGAACCCTTCCTCAACTGCGATGGGGAGAAGCTTTTATCATGCCTCGACAGCAACGCCGGGATGTGATCCAATATACGTCTGGACTTGGAACCTCTGTCCGATTTTATCTTCCCGGTATCATCCCTGTATATGCTGAGGATGGTCCTTTTGACCGCTTCGACCTCGTCGAAGTTGTTGCTGTCTATGAACGTCTCCACTGCCTGAGGCATCCCCCCGACCAGCATGTAGGTCGTGTACTTCTGCATCAGATGTTTATGGATGGAACTGCCCATCGGCGTGAGCGATTCGAAGGACTCCCTGAGGAGATCCGCAGTGGATGCATCCCCCTGTGCCCATAGGAACTCCTCGAAGTCCATGGGATGCATCTGTATGCGCATCTCCTCGGACGGTATGAGGATGTCCTCGACGTTTTGTTTGAGCGAGATCAGTGACCCGGTCTCGATGTAACTGTAACGACCGTCCTTCACGAGATGCTTGATGAGCTGTCTGACTATGGGGAACGCCTGCACCTCGTCGAAGATGATGACGCTCTTGCCCTCCTTGAGAACTGTACTCTGAACTGAAGATAGCGGAAGAGCGCATCCAGATCGTCGGCCAGATCCCTGAACTGTTGCTTCGTCTCCTCACCGACCCTGGTGAAATCGATCAGAAGATGGTTCTCGAACTCGTTCCTCGCAAACTCCTCGGCGAATGTCGTTTTCCCTACGCGACGGGCCCCCTCGGTGAGCAACGCATACCTGCTGCTGTACCTCTCCTTCCAGTCCAGCATCTCCGCGTATATCTTCCGTCTGAATGTCGTCATCATTCTCGATTGTTATATGATAACACCTATTTTAAAATCTGATCAGCCTTTTGATACACCTATTTTGAAAACTTATAGGGCCTGAATTACACCTATTTTAAAATCTCCGAAGAACTCCGGCACCCCGTGCTAATTACCTGACGTTTACAGAAGGATGAAAAGTGGTTCCCCGGACCGCACGGCCCGGGGTTGAATGAGGTCCGACGGACCCCTGTTTCGTAATCAGGCCTCTTCCTTGGGCTTCTCGGGGACCTGGTAGGTGTCAATGATCTTCTCAGTGTCCGGAGGTATGTAATCCGCGGCCATGGAGAGGCACTTCTTCGGACAGACATCGACGCAGTACCCGCACTGGATGCAGAGCATCCTGTCCACGGTCAGCTTCCTGGCGGCCTTGTCCATATGTATGGAGCCCGTCGGGCACTTCTTCCCGCAGATGTTGCACAGGATGCATCTCCCGGGATCGAACTCCACGTGCCCGCGTGTGCGGTCCGTGTACTCGCGTGGCTCCGCGGGATAGTTCCTGGTGACCGGCTTGTGCACCATGTTCGACAGCAGCCTGCCCCCGAACTTCAGTATGCCCATGGTATCAGCGCTCCGTGCAGCTTATGCAGGGGTCGATGGTGATCACCAGCATCGACACGTCCTGCAGGTTGCATCCCTGCAGTGTCCTGACCATCGCGGGTATGTTGATGTTCGTCGGTGTGCGAACCCTGGCGCGGCCGAGGTTCTTCGTCCCGTTGCCCTGGACGTAGTAGAACGCCTCCCCGCGGGGCTGCTCCACCCTGAAGGCGAAGTCCCCGACGGGTGCCGGACCCTTGACGGGTACGGCGATGTCGCCGTCGGGAAGGTTCCTGAGTGCGGTCCTGACAAGGTTCAGGGACTGGACGACCTCGTCGACCCTCACCATGCACCTCGACCAGCAGTCGCCCTCGTCGTAGAGCACAGGCTCGAATCCGACCTCGCGGTACCATTTGGACGCGGAGCGGACGTCGTTGTCCACCCCGGAGCCCCTGGCCACCGGTCCGACGCAGCACAGCTCCACGGCATCCTCCTTGGAGAGCACCCCGGTCCCGCACAGCCTGTTCCTGACCGAGGAGTCCTTCATGAACACGTATCCGGTCCTCCTCATGTCCTCCTCGATGTCGTCGCACATGGAGACTATCCTCTGGACCATCTCCGGCGTCAGGTCCTTCTTCACCCCTCCCACCTTGCAGTAGGACAGGATGACCCTCCCGCCGGTGACGGCCTCGAAGACGTCCAGGACCTTCTCGCGGATCCTCCAGCAGTGCATGAACAGGCTGTCGAAGCCGAGCCCGTCGGCCAGGAGGCCGAGCCATAGGAGATGGCTGTGCACCCTCGAGAGCTCGTGGAACACTATCCTCAGGTACTCGGCCCTGTCTGGGATGTTCACACCCATGAGGCCCTCGACGGCGCCCGTGTACCCCCACCCGTGACCGAAGCTGCAGATGCCGCAGACCCTCTCCATGACGTAGGTCATGGATTCGTAGTCGTACGACTCGGTCAGCTTCTCCAGGCCCCTGTGGACGTACCCGATGGAGGGGACCGCGCGGACGACGGTCTCGTCCTCGAGCTCCAGGTCCAGATGGACCGGCTCCGGGAGGGCGGGATGCTGCGGCCCGAAGGGCACTATGGTCCTCTTACCCATCAGGACACCTCCTTCTCCGGGCCCTTCCAGGGGGTCTTGGCCGACATCCTGAAGAAGTTGCCCTTGTAGTCCAGCTTGCTGTCCTCGAACTCCACGCCGAACAGGTCGTGGACCTCGTTCTCGTAGACGAACGCGGCCCAGTAGACTGGCGTGATGCTCCTCACGGATGTGCCGAACGGCACGTCCACCCTGTAGTTCACTAGCCTGTGGTCCCTGTCGAACGAGTACAGGACCTCCGTGGACCCCTCGCGGGTGACGCCGCAGATCTGCACCATGCGGTACCCGTCGGCGCGGAGGGCCTCCGCGGTCCGGTAGACGTCGGCCGGGGACAGGTCCTCGAAGATCTGCTCCTCCGTCATCTCTCTGCCTCCATCTTCCTCTGCTTCTCCTCCAGGACCCCGAGGCCCTTCACGACCCCGTCGATTATGGATTCCGGCCTGGCCGCGCATCCCGGGACGTAGACGTCCACCGGGATGACCGTGTCGACCCCGCCGAGGATGTTGTAGCAGTCCCTGAAGATCCCGCCCGAACAGGCGCAGATCCCGACCGCCACGACCACCTTCGGCTCGGGCATCTGTTCATAAAGCTGTTTGACGACCTCCTTGTTCTGGTCGTTCACGGCACCGGTGATGAGCAGGATGTCCGCCTGCTTCGGATCCCCGGTGTTTATGATCCCGAACCTCTCCACGTCGTATACCGGGGTGAGGCAGGCGAGCACCTCTATGTCGCACCCGTTGCAGCTGGATGCGTCGTAGTGCAGCAGCCATGGGGACCTCTTCGCGTATGACATGTCATCTCACCTCACATCAGCAGAAGGACGATCACGTTCCCCACGCCGAGGACGAGGGCGACGACCCATCCGCTCTTCAGGGCCGTCTGCCACTTCATCCTGGCGAATCCGTTGTCTATGTACACCTCGAGCAGGTAGGCCAGGACGGCCACCACCAGGCCGACGGCGAAGCCTACCCACGTCCCGTCCATGAAGAACAGGGCCACCAGGGCCAGCAGCATGATGTTCTCGTACCAGTGGGAGACCTCCAGCATGGCGAGGGTCCTCCCCGAGAACTCCGTGGTCATACCCCTGACCAAGTCCTGGTGGGCGTGGTGGGACATGCTCAGGTCGAACGGCGACTTCCTGAGCTTCATGGTCAGCGCGTACAGGAACGCGACGAAGACCCCGATCAGCGGGATGACCGCCATGCCGTCCGACGATGCGATGTCCCCGATGGCGAAGCTCCCAGTCTGCAGGTAGAACGCGATCGCCGCCAGCAGCAGGATCGGCTCGTAGGCCATGGCCACGTACAGCTCCCTCTGGGCCCCGACCTGCGAGAACGGCGACCCGGAGCAGTACGCCGCCAGGATCAGGAACGTCTCGCCCAGGGTCAGCGTGAACAGCACCAGCAGCAGGTCCATGCCAGCGAAGAACATGCACCCAGTGACGATCACGAACAGCAGGTAGCAGGCCACGTAGAAGTCCTGCACCCCGTTGGAGGTTATCTGCTCCTTCTCCATGAACTTCCTGACGTCGTAGTACGGCTGCCTGATGGGCGGCCCGCGTCTGCCCTGCATCCTCGCGGACAGCTTCCTGTCGACCCCCGCCAGGACGCAACCAGCCACCGGGGCGAGTATCAGGTACACCAGTGCCAGGATTATGGCTTCGATGTCGCTCATGCGAACCCTCCCGCGACCGCGATGATCGCCACGGCTATGACCACCAGGGTCACCGCCTCGCCGATCCTCCCGATCCTGCGCTCGCCGAACCAGTCCTCCATGTACCAGTTGCGGAGGGTCACGTCCACAGTTGCGCCCATGGAGCCCGTGTAAGTGTTGTTGTCGATGCCGACTCCGGACAGGTAGTTGGGCACGACCCGCCTCTTCGTCCTGCCGAAGAACGGCAGAGGGATGAGGATGAGCGCGACCAGCATGATCAGCACCAGGTACATGTTCTCGACGTCCAGGAGGGGCACCAGGCTCTCGTGGAACACGCCGAACGCGCCCTCGATCCAGGGCACCGCGATGTGCTCTGATATCAGCGGGTAGCCGATTACGCACAGGAGCACCAGCACGCAGAGCACGGCGAACACCGACCACTCCTGCGGACGCACGGTGCCCTCGCATTCCTCCCCGCGTACGACGACCGCGGCCAGCTTCCCCATCCACTTGGTCCAGTAGAACGAGGTGACGGCGCTGCCGAAGACCAGGCATGCGATGGTCAGCACGTAGCCGCTGTCGACGAACGACGTCAGCGCCGCCCACTTGGAGATCAGCATCCCGAACGGGGCCAGGAACATGGCGGCTATGCCGACGATCATTATGATGGCGAGCTTGGGCATGCGGGTGAAGAGCCCGTCCATGTCCTCGATGTCCCTGCTCCCGATGTGGTGCTCCGCGGTACCGACGCAGAGGAACAGCAGGGACTTGGTGACCGCATGGAACAGGGTCAGCATGATGCCGGCCCAGACAGCCTCCGGCGTGCCGATGCCCGCGCACACCACGATCAGCCCGAGGTTCGCTATGGTCGAGTAGGCCAGGACCCTCTTGGCGTTGGTCTGGGATATCGCGGCCATGGACGCCAGGAGGAACGTTATGCCTCCCACGGACATCACCATGTAGCCGATCGCGTTGGGGTCGCCGTCGGTGAGCATCAGCGGCGACAGCTTCAGCAGCAGGAACACTCCCGCCTTGACCATGGTCGAAGAATGCAGCAGCGCGGACGTGGGGGTCGGCGCCACCATCGCCCCGAGCAACCACGTGTGGACCGGCATCTGGGCGGCCTTGATCATCCCGGCCACGGCCAGGAGGCCCACGATCAGCAGGAGCCACCTCTCGCCGGAGTCCCCGGCGAGGAGCGACACCATGTCCAGGCGCCCGTACTCGGACGCCATGACCATCAGGGCGGCGAGGAAGCATATCCCTCCCACCAGGTTGAACGTCAGCTGCCTGAACGAGTTGTTGACGGCCTCGTCCGTCCTGGTGTATCCGATCAGGGCGAACGAGCACAGGGTGGTGACCTCCCAGAAGAAGAACATCCATACGAGGTCGTTGGACAGGACGATCCCGAACATCGCGCTCAGGAACGTGTAGAGCAGGAAGAAGAACCACGGGCGCCTGTCGGGCTCGCCGCCGTGATACTCCTGGAAATCGCGCATGTAGCCGACCGCGTAGACGCAGATCAGGCTCCCGATGACCCCTATTATCAGGACCATCAGGATGGACAGGTCGTCGATGTAGAGCGCATGTTCGGTCTCGATGCCCTCCTTGAGGACGAACTCGAAGTACACGGACATGCAGAGTTGCACGATACCCAGCGCCACGGCCGGGTACTTCCTATGCCTGACACCCAGGCCGACGACCGCCAGCCCGAGTATCACCTCGGCCGCGAACATCATCAGTCCCACGGTCTCGCTGTGGAACTCGAACGCCTGCGGTTCGCCCAGATAGTTCCAGGCGACCCAGACGGACGATGCGATGATTATCGCCGCCGAGACCTCCGCGATCACCGCCCTCGCCCTGTCGCCCCGGGTGACCAGCAGCAGGCAGGCGGCGATGAAGGGGAACGCCATCATGAACAGTATGTCATTCATGGGTCGACATCACGAGCCCTCGCTGTGGTTGTGTATTTAAAGATGACTTGTAAATTCCTTCGTCGCGACCCGAAGCATCCCCTTCCGTCGGGGTCGCGGTCACTCGTCTTTCAATCGTCTTCGGCCCCCTTTAATACCAGACATTCCCTTCGAGGGAGCATGGATGGATGCGTTGGACGTACGGAGGAGCTGAAGTTCCTCGAGGAACTCTATGGGAAGACACCCGTGGCCTGTGCCATCTGCGGTCGCAGGCATCTGGGGAAGACTACCATACTTCGCGGGTTCTCGTCCGACAAACCGCACATCTACCTCACCGGCGTGAACGGCCTCAAGTCCGAGAACCTCCGCGAGATCAGCGTGGCGCTCTCGAGGTTCGCCGGGAGGGAGGTGCGCGTGGAGGACATCCTGGACCTGTTCCCGACCCTGGTCAAGATATGCGGAAAGAAGAAGGTGGTCGTGATGATCGACCGCTACTCCGACATCGTCGGCAACTTCCCCGAGTTCAACTCCTACCTGAGGTCGTTCATGAACCGCGACCTCGCATCCACCAGGATGATGCTGGTGGTCTGCGACAACAACAACTCCGTGTTCGGCAGGTTCTACTACACCCTGGACCTGAGGCCGATGACGTACCTGGAGTGCAAGGGCTTCCACCCTGACTACAGCCCCCTCGAGCATCTGATGGCCTACAGCATAGTCGGGGGCACCCCCGCATACCAGAAGCTGTTCCAGGGCAAGCCCCTGGACATCATCAGGAACAGCTTCTTCGACCACATGTCTGTCTTCTCCCTGGAGACCGAGGGGCTCGTCACGTCCGAGGGGCTCGGACTCACTTGCAACAAGGTGCTGTCCGCGATGGCGTCCGGCGCCGAGAGCGTCAAGGACATCTCGTCCCGCGCGAACATCAGCTCGTCGTCGTGCGGGAAGATCGTGGAGGACATGGAGCACAAGGGACTGATCCAGAAGGAGGTGTCCTCCGGTGTGTCCAGGAGGGCCGTGTACACGATCAGCAGCAACCTCATCCGCTTCTTCTTCGAGGTCGTCCACAGGTACACCCATCAGGTGGAGTTCGAGGCTCCCGAGGACGCATTCACGATGGCCCGCGTCGACATCGACGCGTACATGGAGCGCGGGTTCAAGACCGTGTGCATGGACTACGTCACGTTCAACTACGACTACACGTTCATCGGGAAGCTCCGCAGGAAGGACGATTCCCGCGACTCCGTGATAGACTTCGTCGCATCCGTGACCGTGGACGACGTGAGGAGGATCATAATCGCCAGATGCAGGCTGTTCGGCGACCCGTTCAACAAATCAGACCTGGACATCCTGATGGAGAGGGGCAAGAAGGTCGACGGGTCGAACAAGCTCTACGCCCTGTTCTCCGGGCCAGGGTTCGACCCGGACCTTCAGGCGGTCGCCAGGGACGATAACAACGTGGTCCTCAGGACGCTGGACGAGGTCTACAAAGGATGACATCCAAGTACGTAATGGCGGTCGACGCGGGAACCACCAGCGTCAGGTGCATGCTCTTCGCCCACGGAGGGGAGGTCGTGGCCGTGTCCCAGCGGCCCCTGACGCAGCACTATCCCGGGGACGGGATGGTGGAGCACGACGCCCTCGAGATATGGGCCCTGTGCAGGGAGACCGTCCGCGAATGCCTCTCGAGACCCGGGATCGACCCCTCCGGATGCGTGGCCATGGGGATCACCAACCAGAGGGAGACGACCGTCATATGGGACCGGCGGACAGGCGTCCCCCTGCACAACGCCATAGTCTGGCAGGACCGCAGGACGTTCGACGTCTGCCATCGCCTCAGGGACGATGGACTGGGCGACGGGATCCTGCGCAGGACGGGGCTGCAGGTCGACGCGTACTTCTCCGGGACCAAGGCCGGATGGATCCTCGACAACGTCCCCGGGGCCAGGAACATGGCTGAGAGAGGCGACGCACTGTTCGGAACGGTGGAGACGTGGCTAATATGGAACCTCACCGGAGGGGCCGTCCACGCCACGGACTACTCCAACGCGTCCCGCACGATGATGTTCAACATACACGACCTTTCGTGGGACCCGTTCCTGCTGGACGCCCTCGGCATCCCGGAGGCCATGCTCCCCGAGCCGTTCCCGCCGGGACACGTCTTCGGCACCACCGACCCGGACACCATCGGGATATCCGTCCCGATCGCCTCGGCCCTCGGGGACCAGCAGGCCGCCCTCTTCGGCCAGACATGCTTCGACGACGGGGACGTCAAGATAACGTTCGGCACCGGCGGGTTCCTGCTGATGAACCTGGGCCGGGAGGCGAAGGTCACGTCCAACGGCCTCCTGACCACCGTCGCCTGGGGCTCGAGGGAGGACCCGGTCTACGCGCTCGAGGGCTCCATCTACATAGCGGGCGCCGCGATCCAATGGCTGAGGGACGAGCTTCAGATAGTCGAGGAGTCCGCGGAGACCGAGCGGATGGCCATGAGCGTCGGTGACACCTGCGGATGCTACGTCGTGCCCGCGTTCGTAGGCCTGGGGGCGCCGTACTGGGTGCAGAACGCCAGAGGGGTCATAATGGGGCTCACCCGGGCGACGAACCAGATGCACATAGCCCGGGCCGCCCTGGAGTCCATCGCGTTCCAGGCCAACGACGTCATAGGCGCGATGAGGTCAGACTCCGGCACGGACATACGCTCGATCAAGGTGGACGGCGGAGCCAGCGCCAACGACTTCCTGTGCCAGTTCCTGGCCGACATAACCGGCATGGAGGTGGAGCGCCCCAAATGCATAGAGTCCACCGCCCTCGGGACCGCGTACATGGCGGGGCTCACCGTCGGGTTCTGGACCGACCGTGACGACCTCCGCTCCAACTGGTCGCTCGACAGGAGGTTCGTCCCCGACATGACGGCAGACAGGCGCGATGAGCTGATACGCGGATGGACCCGCGCCGTCCGGTGTGCCAGGATCTGGTCCGAGACCGGCCAGGACCCGTGACCGGACCCACTTAACTCCGTTAACTTATTTATCGGACCCGCCGATTCCCCCGCATGAAGGTAGTTATCGTGGGAGGCGTCGCCGGAGGTGCCTCCACCGCCGCCAGGCTCAGGAGGCTGGACGAGGATGCGGAGATCGTCATCCTGGAACGCACGAGGTTCGTCTCGTACGCGAACTGCGGGCTGCCGTACTACGTGGGCGGCGTCATCGCGGACGAGGACAGGCTGACGCTGCAGACCCCGGGATCCTTCAGGAGCCGCTTCGACATAGACGTCAGGGTCAGGAACGAGGCCGTGTCCATCGACCGCGCCTCGAAGACCGTGAGGGTGAGGAGGCTGGATGACGGGACCGAGTACGACGAGCCCTACGACGTCCTGGTCCTCTCCCCCGGGGCCAGGGCCCTGGTGCCCGACATGCCCGGCACGGACGACCCCAGGGTCATGACACTGCGCACAGTGGAGGACACCCTGGCGATGCGCGGGTTCGTCGTCGGGAGGAAGCCGACGCATGCGGTTGTGGCCGGAGGAGGGTACATAGGGCTGGAGGTGGCCGAGAACCTCGTGCACATGGGCGTCAGGGTCACCCTGGTCCAGCGCCCGGACCACGTGCTTCCGCCGCTGGACAGGGACATGGCTGCAGACGTCCACCACTGCCTGAGGGCGAACGGCGTGGAGCTGCTCCTCTCCGAGGCAGTGACCGGATTCGAGGGCGGCGGGGACCGCCTCAGGGTCATGCTGAGGAGCGGACGCGTGCTGGAGGCCGACATGGCCGTCGTCGCACTGGGAGTCGTCCCCGAGTCCGACCTGGCCTCCGCCGCGGGACTCGAGACGGGGATCAAGGGCGCCATCGTCACCGACACCCACATGCGCACCTCCGACCCCTGCATCTACGCGGTGGGGGACGCGGTCCAGGTCCGCGAGTTCGTGTCCGGGACCGACGCGGTGATATCTCTGGCTGGGCCCGCCAACAGGCAGGGCCGCATAACCGCGGACAACATCTGCGGCATCGGGAGCGAGGACAGGGGGCCGCAGGGCTCGTCGGTCATCAAGGTCTTCGACATGACCGTGGCGACCACCGGTCTGAACGAGAAGACGGCGAAGGCCGCAGGCATCGACTACGACAAGGTCTACACCTACTCCGCATCCCACGCGACGTACTATCCAGGCGCCAGGAACATGTCGGTGAAGACGCTGTTCGAGAAAGGTACCGGCAGGATTCTCGGGGCCCAGATCGTGGGGTACGAGGGGGCCGACAAGCGCATAGACGTCATCGCGACCGCCATCCGCGCCGGCGGCGACTACAGGCTCCTGGAGGAGCTGGACCTGGCGTACGCCCCGCCGTACTCCTCCGCCAAGGACCCCGTGAACATGGCGGGGTTCGTCATAGACAACGTCGTATCCGGCAGGATCAGGCAGTTCTTCTGGGACGATGTCGCCGAGATCGCGAAAGACCCGTCATCCCTCTTCGTGGACGTGCGCAGCCCGGAGGAGTACGCCCGCGGGCACCTGCAGGGGTCGGTCAACATCCCCGTGGACTGCATCCGCGAGAGGATGTCCGAGATCCCCAGGGACGTTCATGTGCGCCTGATATGCCACAGCGCCCTGCGCAGCTACATCGCAGGGAGGATCCTCATGCAGAACGGCTACGAGTGCAGCCACCTCGCAGGCGGGTACAGGCTCTACTCGTCGGTCGTCGAGGACGCCGGGATCGGGTCCCCCGACGGACCGCCCTGCGGACAGGGGAGATGCTGAAGGGTTCGAGAACAGATGGGAGAACAGCATGAGGTTCCTGCGGTCCTCCATCACAGCGACCCTGAATCTCCTGCGGTCCAGGGCCTCTATGTAATACGGCCTGAGGTCGGACATGCAGACGACCCGGGACCTTCCCCTCTCCGTCTCTGCCAACATCCACCTCATACCGTCCGTGGCTACACCGGTGGGTATACCCTCGCGGTGCATCGCCCCCAGCACTGACCCGACTGCATCAGACAGCGGATGGTTCACGGGAACGGTCGCTATGACCAATCCGGGTATGTGCTCGATCTCCCGACGTATGAGCGTCACATCGGTGTATCCCAGCACCCTGACCATCGGCGACACCAGAACCCTGGATGTGAGGAACTGGGGGCCCTCCTGCGTCCTCACCCCTCTCCGAGGGGGGATCATAGATCCCGAGATGACCATGGCTGACACCCTGTCGCCGAGAACGTCATCCAGCTCCGACACCGCCTTCTCCATCACATCGATCATGTCAGCTTCTGATGCGCCCATTGGTATCTGATTTGTGGAGTATTTTATTGGGGTTTCAGAGGGGGTACGGCGAATCTCGAAAGCTGGATTCGGATGCCTGGCACATTCCCACACACAGCGAAAACCCATGTTGAATCGTCCGTATGTTCTACGACCTCTCGGTAAAGGCCCGGAGATTCAAGATGCCTGTGAGTATCGGGTATGATACGCTGGGCATCGCCATGAACTGAACGGAGTGGGCCTGCCCGGATTTGAACCGGAGTCAATGGCTCCCAAAGCCACAAGTATACCAAGCTAGCCCACAGGCCCACTGCGACTCGTATCGGGCGGTGCTATTAAAGCCTCTCCGTCAAAGGCCCCATCGGTTCTCCCACGGCATCTTTGGAGAGAGAAGGGATGTCAACATCACCGGATCGAGCGTATCCAACGTCGAATCGTGATCCATGATGACCATTGTGGAGATGTCTATCTCCCTCCCTATGCCGGCCATCGGAACCTCTCTGGCGAGCATCTCCGATGCGATGGAATACTGCCTCGGTGCGATGACGACCCATCTGCCGTCCTCTATGAAGGGCTCGCCGAGAGGATTGCCCCTCCACTTGTCCAGGAACGATGAGTTGGTGACAGATACCGGCGGCCCATAGTGCTTGTGCGATGCCGGCACACGGTCAGTCTCCACCTCGAAGGCCACCGACATGTGCTCCTCGTCCATGGAATGCACCCCTCTGAGGACATTGAACCCGAAATCATCGAGCTTTCTGCCGATGGCGTACTGGGTCTTCCATAGTTGCGACTGCAGGTTGTCATCGATGCCGTCGGGTCTGACGAACCTCACCGAAATCAGACGTGTGCCATGGGTGTCGGCCAGTCCGGATAGCTCGTCACGTGTGAGCGGAGACACGGGATGGGGGAAGAAGAACTCCATCCTCGGCTCCGCCAGATACGACCTGGCGGCATGGATGAACAGCGAGAGCGTGTCGACGTGGACCGCGGATGCCACGTTCCTCTTCGGGTCCACCGGGTCGTAGACCACCAGCGGGGCGTCGATCTTTGGGCCCCTGCCCTCGATGGCCACGACTGTCCCGTCCTTCCAGCGGTCGGCCGCCTCCAGGACGCCGCGGAACGTCCCGTACTTCACGACCAGCAGCTCGCACAGGTACCCCGAGAAACCGCGGGAGTCCTGCTCCGCGCCGTAGGTCCCGATACCCTTCATGAACCTCTTGAGCAGACGGACCTGGTTCCTGCCGGCATCGTCCAGATGGGAGTTGATGAAGTCCGTGTGGAACGGGGTGCGGTCCACCGCGCTCTTGAGATGCTCCGTGCTGTCGATGCGGTAGCATGGCACCATGTCCACATCGAGCCCCTCGAACCTGCCGCGCGTGTAAGGGTGGTCCGAGAACATGCGCTCCCCGTGGAGGATGTCCTCGCCGGCCTGGAGGCCGATACGCTTGAGGTCCGCCTCCGGCACGCTGCACGGGAACATGAGGAAGAGGTCCAGATCGGGGTCCGACAGGAACGTCCCCTTTGAGAACGACCCTGCGAACTTGGCCTCGACATCGATCCCGTGGGACGCTATGTAGTCCTCCACGATGCCCTTGAGACGGTCCGCGCGCTCCTGTATGGATGCGACGACATCGCACGGGGGGACTATCCTTTCCAGAACGGTCTGTTCGAGGTCCATGCTCTCGCGATTGACCGCACGTAATAAAATCTTCGTGCGGAGGGCACGGAGGGACCGTGGTAATGGTCCGCCCGCACCAGTCGCCGGCCGGCGGCTCAGATCCTGAACCCGCAACGGCCCATGACGATGTCCTCCTTGGGGTCCGCCGGGATCATGGGGAGCACGTGCTCGTCGGGGTCGACGGTGATGTCCACTATGCATGTCCTGCCGCAGTCGCGGGCCTCCTTGAGGGCGTCGGCGATCTCCCCCGGTTTCTCCACGCGTATCCCCTTGGCACCGAACGACTCGGCCAGCTTGACGAAGTCGGGGTCGCACCTCAGCGTGGTGGCGGAGTACCTCTCGTTCCAGAACAGCTTCTGCCACTGCCTGACCATGCCGAGGGTGCCGTTGTTCAGCAGCACCACGGTGACGGGCAGGTCCTCGGCGAGGGAGGTTGCCAGCTCCTGCATGACCATCTGGAGCCCCCCGTCGCCGGTGATCGCCATGACGTTCATGTCCGGTTTGGCGGCCTTGGCCCCGATGGCCGCGGGGAGCCCATACCCCATGGTCCCGAACGTCCCCGAGGACAGGAACCTGCGGGGCTTCTCGATGTCCAGGTAGTGCATCGCCCACATCTGGTTCTGTCCGACGTCGGTGGTGACTATCGTGTCGTCGCCGATGACCTTGTTGATCTCGTGCATGACCTTCTGGGGCACGATCGGCGTGATGTCGAAGTCCGGGTCGCATGCGCAGTGTCCCTTGAACATCCTGGCCCTGTCGGACCATTCGGTGTTGGGGGCGTACGAGGGCCTCAGGGCGTCGATCAGCATGCGGACGGCCTTCTTCGAATCGCACTGGAGGTTGGCCGCGGGGTGCTTGTGCTTGTTGAACTCCGTGGCATCCAGGTCTATGTGGACGACCTTGCCGTCCGGGCTCCTCATGCGGCTCCTCTGGCTGTAGGTCCTGTCCGAGAACCTGCTGCCGATCGAGATGATCAGGTCCGCCTCGTTCATGGCGTGGAGAGCGGACATCCTGCCGTGCATCCCGAGGGGGCCCATGCAGAGATCGTAGGTCGACGGGACGACGCCCATGCTCATCAGGGTCGTGTCCACGGGGGCCTGGAGGAGCTGGGACAGCTCCATGACCTCGTCGCATGCTCCGACGGCCCCTCCCCCGACAAGTATGACGGGGCGCTTCGCGGCCCTGATCCACTGGACGGCCTCCTCGAAGTCGGAGAGGTCCTCGCACAGGGGCTTGATGCCGTACTCCTCGTCCAGGTACCTCTCGTCCATGTCGCCGTTCATCTGGTCGACCGGGAGGTCGATGTGCACCGGCCCGGGACGCCCGGTCTGGCACAGCTCCCAGGCCTCCTTGATGGCATGGGGCAGCCTGTTGATGTCCAGGACCCTGTAGTTGTGCTTGGTGATCGGCATCAGGAGACTGTAGGCGTCGACCTCCTGGAAGGCTCCGAGGCCGAGCGAGCCGGTGCCGACCTGCCCCGTCAGGGCGATCATCGGGACCGAGTCCGCGAAGGCCGTGGCCACCCCGGTGACCATGTTGGTCGCACCCGGTCCGCTGGTGGACAGACAGACCCCGGGCCTCCCGGACGCCCTGGCGAACCCGTCCGCCATGTGGGCCGCGCACTGCTCGTGCCTGACGAGGATGTGCCTGAGGTTGGAGTCGTATAGCTCGTCGTAGATCGGGATGACGCTTCCGCCCGGGTATCCGAAAATTATGTCGACGCCCTTCCTCTCGAGCATCGTGACGAGTGCCTTCGTTCCTTTCATATGCAAGCCTTCGCGGGATGTATCCGGGCGGCTGTAATAATGTTTCGCGCACGGACATATGGTGTTCCGGAACGATGGCCGCGACCAATCGTCAGTAGTGGCAGTCTCCCTTGATGATCGGTATCCTCGGGTTCATCGGGAGCATCGGGAGAATGTCGGCCTCCGGGTCCACCATGACCTCGACTATTGTTGTCACGTCCGAGTCCATGGCCTGCCTGAGCGCGTCCCCTATCTCCTCGGGCCTCTCCACATGGATGCCGTTGCATCTGAATCCCCTGGCGACCGTCACGAAGTCCGGGTCGTCCCCCAGGACCTCGGCGGAGTACCTCCCGTTCCAATAGTGCTTCTGCATCTGCCTGATCATGCCGAGGCATCCGTTGTTGAGCAGGACGACCGTGACCGGCAGGTGCTCGGCGACCGACGTGGCCAGCTCCTGGATGACCATCTGGAGCCCCCCGTCGCCGGTGATCGTCATGACCTTCTTCCCCGGCATGGCCGCCTTGGCCCCTATGGCGGAGGGCAGGCCGAAACCCATGGTCCCGAAGGTGCCCGACGTCAGGAACTGCCTGGGATGCTCTATGTTCAGGTAGTGCATCGCCCACATCTGGTTCTGCCCGACGTCGGTGGTGACTATCGTGTCGTCGTCGATCAGCTTGTTGATCTCGTGCATGACCTTCTGCGGGGCTATCGGCATGCAGCAGCGGTCGTCATCGCAGACATGGGCCCTCTTGACCTGCAGGGCGTGCTCCGTCCACTGCGCCCACGACATGGGGGCGGACCCCATGGCGCATATCAGCGCCCTGATCGCCTTCCTGGCATCCGCCTGGAGGTTGACGCACTGATGCCTGTGCTTGTTGAACTCGGTGGGATCGATGTCGATGTGTATGACCCGGCCCTGAGGGTCGGTCATCCTGTCGTGGGGGCTATAGGTCCTGTCCGAGAACCTGCTGCCGATGGATATGATCAGGTCCGCTTCGGTGGACATCTCCAGGGCGGACAGCCTGCCGTGGAGTCCCAGCGGGCCGAGGTTCAGCTCGTAGGACGACGGGACGACCCCCATGCCCATCAGGGTGTTGACGACCGGCGCCCTCATGATGCGGGCGAGCTCCATGACCTCCTTGGACGCGTCTATGGCGCCCCCTCCGACCAGGATCAGGGGCCTCTTGGAATCGCGTATCCACTGGACCGCCTCGTGCAGCCCGGACAGGTCCTCGGTCTGCGGCTTGACGCCGAACCTCCCGTCGAGGAGGGACTCGTCTATGTCCGCGTTCATCTGGTCGATGGGAAGGTCGATGTGGACCGGCCCCCTCCTGCCCGTCTGGCATATCTCCCAGGCCTCGCTGACCGCATGTGGCAGCCTGTTGACGTCCAGGACCCTGTAGCTGTGCTTGGTGATAGGCATCAGGAGACTGTAGGCGTCCACCTCCTGGAACGCCCCCTGTCCGAGGGACCCCGCCGCGACCTGGCCGGTGAGCGCGATCATCGGCGACGAGTCGGCGAAGGCTGTGGCTATGCCGGTGACCAGGTTGGTGGCACCGGGACCGCTCGTGGCCATGCAGACCCCGGGCTGGTTCTTGGCGCGGGCGTAGCCGTCCGCCATGTGGGCGGCGCACTGCTCGTGCCTTACCAGGATATGCCTGATCGACGAATCCAGAAGCTCGTCGTAGACGGAGATGATACTGCCTCCGGGATAACCGAAGACCGTGTCGACTCCCTTCTTCTCAAGCATACTAAGGAGCGCTTTGGTCCCTCTCATGTCCATGCCTCGGACCTGGAAGGAGCATCCCCTATGATAATGATTCTTTTCCTGTGAGGATAAGCGTATCCTCGAACGGATTGAGCGCCGTCCCTCGGGGAACACTTTCCTCTTTGTTCCATATGTATAAGTCATAAAACCCATCATCTCCCATGGAACCTGACGACAGGAAACTGATAGTCTCGATATCCGTGATAGTTATCGGCTACCTTCACCATATGTTCGTGTTCTGGCACGAACAACAGTTCGCCGCCCCGTATGTTGACCAGCTTACGTTCATCGGCGACATACTGACCATCCTGATGATAGTCGGTGCCATCGGTGTGATCTGGTACGGGTTCGTGAAGGATCTCCTTCGCAAGAGGTCCGAGAAGAACGTCGGATGATTTGATTCGGATCCTTTTGAAATGTTTTGAGGGCCCCCGGACGGGGGCCCGTTTCATCATCAGGATTCCGCCTGCTCGTCGGGAGGGGCCCTGTGGTCCATCACACGGCACTCCCTGACCCTGTGGCCCTCCACGCTGAGGACCCTTATGGTCACGCCGTCGGAGTCCACGGTGTCCCCCACGACGGGGGAGCGTCCGGTCCTGAACATGATGTAGCCCGTGATGGTCTGCTCCTCGTACCCTCCGAGGCTGAAGTCCCTGCCGAGAGCGTCCATGACGTCGTACACGCTGGCGGAGCCCTTCACCGTGAGGGACCCGTCGACATTGGCGACTATGTCCTCCAGAACCTCGTCGCTCTCGTCCCAGATCTCCCCGACCAGTGCCTCCAGGACGTCCTCGAGGGTGATTATGCCTATCGTCCCGCCGTAGGAGTCCAGGACGACGGCCATGTGGACCTTGGTCCTCTGGAAGTCGTTCAGGAGCTCCGAGGCCTTCATGGACTCGGGCACGTACTTGACGGGCTTCATCAGGTCCTCGATGGCGCAGGGCTCTCCCCTGTGGTCCCTGGTGAAGTACTCCTTCGCGTAGACCACGCCGACGATGTCGTCGATGGTCCCGCTGTACACGGGGATCCTGGAGAACCCGGACTCGGAGATGAGGTCCGCGAGCTCCTTGGGGGTGGCGTCCTTGGAGACGGCCGTTATGTCCATCCTGGGGATGCAGAGCTCCCCGACCTGGACGTCGTCGAACCTGATGGCGGACTTGATCAGCTCGCTCTCGTTGCCCTTGAGGACCCCGTCGTCCTCGCACTCGTCGATGAGAACCTCCAGCTCCTCGTCGCTCATGGTGCTGCTCTCCTCCTCGCCGATCGCCTTGGTCAGCTTGGTGAACAGCCAGGACACGGGCGAGAGGACCTTCAGCAGCACGCCGAAGGACTTGCAGGTCTTGACGCACCACTTCTCGGGGCTCTTCTTGGCCACCGACTTGGGGATGATCTCGCAGAACGTGAGCGACACCAGGGTCATGACGACGATGTTCACGACACTGCCCAGGTCGCCGAAGATGGCGACGAACATCACGGTCGCGATGGTGCTGGACGCGATGTTGACCACGTTGACACCGATGAGGTTCGTGGTGAGGAACTTGTCATAGTCCTCGAGCATCTCGAGGGCCTTGTCAGCCCTCTTGTCCCCGTCATTGGACATCTTCTTGAGCCTGACACGGTTGGCGCCGGTGAAGGCGGTCTCGGTGAGGGAGAAGAATGCCGAACAGATTACCAATAATACAATCAGACAGGCGTAAATTATGGTCAGATCCATGTTCACGCACCGATTCCGTTGAGACAATTATGTGACACTTGAATCGTTCTTTCAATTGTATGTTCATGACTTAAACATTGTTATAAGGGGGTCAGAGCACCGTCCGGCACCCATCCAGCCGCAAGGTTATTAGAACCGTAGGCGATGCGTTCAGCAGGTAGACATCATGTCCAAGATCAGGGTAGCAGTCAACGGATACGGTACCATCGGCAAGAGGGTGGCCTCCGCGGTCGCCAAACAGGACGACATGGAGCTCGTTGGGATCACCAAGACGAGACCCAACTTCGAGGCCCGCGCCGCACTGGAGAGGGGATACGACATCTACGTGCCGGACGAGAGCGTCGAGGCGTTCAATGCTGCCGGGGTCCCGATAGCCGGGACACTGAAGGACATGTACGGGAAGGTCGACATCGTGGTCGACTGCACACCCGGAAACGTCGGGGAGATGTACAGGGACCAGTACAAGGCGGCCGGCGTCAAGGCCATATTCCAGGGCGGGGAGGACCACAGCCTCACGGGGATCTCGTTCAACTCCACCGCCAACTACGCCGAGTCCTGGGGCGCCCAGCTCTCCCGCGTGGTATCCTGCAACACGACAGGTCTGCTCAGGACCCTCTGCCCCATCGACAAGGAGTTCAAGATCGAGAAGGCGTTCGTCACCATCGTCCGCCGCGCGGCCGACCCCGGCGACAGCAAGAACGGCCCGATCAACGGGCTGGAGCCTTCCGTCAAGCTGCCCACCCACCACGGACCGGACGTACAGAGCGTCATGCCCTGGCTGAACATCAGCACCATGGCCGTGAAGGCGTCGACCACCCTCATGCACGTCCACACCGTGGTCGCCGAGCTCGCCACCGAGACGACGACCGCGGACGTCATCGAGGTTCTGAAGGCCGCGCCCCGCGTGAGGCTCGTGAGCAGCAAGGACGGCATCAAGACCACCGCCCAGGTCATGGAGCTGGCCAGGGACCTCGGCCGCGACCGCTCGGACATGTACGAGATCATCGTCTGGGAGGACGGCATCAAGGTCGTCGGCAAGACGCTGTACTTCTACCAGGCGGTCCACCAGGAGTCCGACGTCATCCCCGAGAACATCGACTGCATCAGGTCGATGTGCAAGATGATCCAGGACCCCGCAGAATCCGTCAGGAAGACCAACGAGTCCCTCGGGATCCCGCAGAAGATGTGAGGGGTGCCCATGGCCAAGGACTTCAACACGCTGGAGGACTTCGACTTCAGGGACAAGACTGTGCTCCTCAGGGTGGACATCAACTGCCCGCTGAGCAAGGACAAGCTGGAGATCGTCAACGATGCCAGGATCAGGAGGATCGTCCCCACCGTGAGGGAGCTGGTCGGCAAAAGAGCCAAGGTCGTCATGCTGGCCCACCAGAGCCGCAAGGGCAGCTGGGACTTCATCCCGCTGAGCCAGCACGCCGACCACCTGTCCAAGCACCTCGGAATGCCGGTGAAGTACGTGGACGACGTCATCGGCCAGGATGCGGTCGGGGCAATCTCCAGCCTGGAGCCCGGACAGGTCCTGCTGCTGGGGAACGTCAGGTCCATCGACAGCGAGACCGCCAAGGGCGACATGTTCAAGCAGGCCGAGGGTGAGATCGTCGAGACCCTCGCGCCTCTCATAGACTACTACGTCTGCGACGCGTTCGGCGCGTCCCACAGGTCGCAGTGCTCCCTTGTGGGATTCCCCGTCAAGGTCCCGTCCGCGTCCGGCAGGCTGATGGCGAAGGAGCTGTTCGCGCTGAACGCCATATTCGGCAACCCGCGCAGGCCGTCCGTGTTCATCCTCGGAGGGGCCAAGTTCGGGGACGTGTCCGAGATGATCGACAGGGTCCTCGGCAACAACATGGCCGACACCGTCATACTGGTCGGGCTCGCCGGCAACGCGTACCTCCTGGCCAGGGGGGTCGACATAGGCGATGCCAGCAGGAAGGTTCTGGAGGACGAGCTCACGCCGGAGAACCTCCAGGCGGCCAAGGACGTCCTGGCCAAGTACGGCCAGAGGGTTCTCCTGCCCGTCGACGTCGCCGTCGAGAGGGACGGGAAGAGGGTGTCCGTCAACATCGGGGACCTGCCCACGCCCGAACCCGCACTGGACATCGGCGACGCATCGGCCGAGAAGTTCCGCAAGGTCGTCGGATCGTCCAAGACCTGCTTCATGTCCGGACCCGCCGGGATGATAGAGAAGGAGGGCTTCGAGGTCGGAACCCGCGTCATCATGACCGCCATGGTGGACAGCGGCGGACAGTCCGTCATCGGAGGGGGACACACCGGCGGAGCCGCGGAGAGGTTCGACCTGGCGGACAGGTTCTCGTACGTCAGCACCGGAGGGGGCGCCCTGGAGACGTTCCTGCTGGGCGAGCCGCTGCCCGTGGTTGAGGCCCTGAAGTACTCGAGGAGGGAATTCGGCGGACAGTGAACGTCCGCGAATAACCTTTTTAAATAACATCAGGATGCGGTCCCGATGGCAAAGAAGAAGAGGCGCATAGTCGAGGAGCCTCAGGAAGAGTACGAGTTCACTCCCACCGAGTTCAACGAGAGGGAGTTCATCCTGAAGGACATCTACATGACGAAGGTCTTCATGGTCGTCACCGTGTTCGCCATCGTCGTTGGCATAATTGGCGCCATCATATGCAACCACACGGGCATGTGGTGGCTGGCTACGATAATCTCGTTCGCGGTATGCGCGGGCCTCACGAAGATCCTCGGACTCCTGAAGTTCAGGGTCGACATGCTCGAGACGAAGTCCATGCTCGGGAACTACCTGCTGTTCCTCATGCTGGCCCTCGGAATATGCATCCTGTTCAGCAACGAACCGTTCCACACGGTCCTCTGAAACCCCCTTCCCAACACCCTTCCTTTTATCGGACCGGATCAGACGAGCCCCTGCGCCTTCATCGCCTCGATGAGCAGCCTGACCGCGTTGCCCCTGTGTGAGATGGAGTTCTTCTCGTCCATGTGGATCTCGGCGAAGGTGCGCTCGCCGTCATGGGAGAAGATGGGGTCGAACCCGAAGCCGCCGTCACCGCGCTCCGAATCCGTTATGACCCCCCTGCAGACGCCGGTCACGATGATCCTCCTTCCGGAGATGTCGCATCCGATGCAGCACCTGAACTCGGCGCCGCGGTCGGGGACGCCCTGCATTAGCCTCAGGATGCCCGGATTGCCGATGGTCTTCTGGGCGTAAGCGGACCACACGCCGGGGAATCCCTTCAGGGCGTCCACGAACAGTCCGGAGTCGTCGATTATGAAGTCCCTGGCCCCCTGTGCGACTATCGCGTCCATGCCCTTGGAGACCACCTCCTCCAGATCGGACGTCTGGACCTCGTCGTAGGGCAGCCTCACATGCTCCATCTCTATGCCGAGGTCGGAGAACTCCCTCTGATACTCGGCGACCTTGCCGGGATTCGATGTTATGACCTTGAGCTTCATGTGTACCTCCCCCTGTTGCGGATCTCCTCGACCTTCCTCTTGACGGACTTCGCGTCTGGCACATTGGAGTAGTAAGCGTCCATAAGGACGGAGAACGCATCCTCCAGCTCCACATGCGCCGATGTGAAGGCACGCTCCATCAGCCTGACGTCCACTCCGATGTCCTCGGTCTCCGCACGCGTGCATCCCATGGAGAGGTCTATGAGGCACACCTCCCCGTCGTCCATGAGGATCATGTTGGATGTGGTCAGGTCGCCGTGGCAGATGCGTGCGCTGTGGAGCCTGGCTATGGTCTCGCCGACCCTCCTGCACACCTCCTCCGCCCTCTCCGGCTCCGAGTCCAGGACGTCCTTGACCATGCGACCGTCCATGCGCTCCATGGTTATGGAGCACTCCTTCAGGTCTATGTCGTAGATGCACGGCGTCCTGACGCCCGCGGCCCTGGCCTCGTGCATTATACGCGCCTCGTTGCGGGTGCGGGACGACCTTATGTGATGGTCCAGCTCCGGCAGCCTGTATGTCTTCGGCGGCCTCTGCTTGACTACGGCGTCCATCCCGAGGAAATCTGATTCGGTGATCGTCGCCTCGGCTCCCATGGCGCAATCGGTTCCCGCATCCATGCCCCGTGGTAACCGCTGGCGGATAGATATCGTTGTCTGTCCGCCCGCCTGGACGCGGGGCGCATCCTCGGTGTGACAGGGTTTATATATGCGCCATCCGTGCCCGACCCTGTGCTCCGATTAGGGGCGCGAACGGAAATGTGCCGCAAGGTGAATCCGTAAAGGTGATACAAATGAGCGAAGAGACTCAGGAGACACGCCCGGTCAACGGGAAGAGCATGTACAGCTACATCGCCGACGCATGGAACGTACCCTCCAAATCCTACGTGAAGGAGCTCAACTACGAGCGCAGGATCCAGTGGAGAAAGGAGGAGAACTTCTGCCGCATCGAGAGGCCCACCCGCCTCGACAGGGCCAGGGCCCTCGGATACAAGGCGAAACAGGGCTACGTCGTCGTCAGGGCCAGGGTCAGGAAGGGAAGCTTCCAGAAGAGGGCCATCGTGACCGGTAGGAGGGCCAAGAGGAAGGGAATCAACCAGATCACTGTCGGTAAGTCCCTCCAGAGGATGGCCGAGGAGAGGACCGCCAAGAGGTACCCCAACCTCGAGGTCCTGAACTCCTACTGGGTCGGAGCCGACGGACAGCAGGAGTGGTACGAGGTCATCCTCGTCGACCCCGCGCACCCCGTCATCAAGGCCGACCCCAAGATCAACTGGATCTGCGACGAGACTCACAAGAACCGTGTCTACCGCGGTAAGACCTCCGCCGGACAGAAGGGACGTGGAATGAGGCACACCGGAAAGGGTGCCGAGAAGGCCAGGCCTTCCGTCAGGGCGAACCAGAGAAGGATCAAGTGAGATTCCTGTCATGAAA
>CALUHQ010000033.1 GCA_944320485.1 Candidatus Methanomethylophilaceae archaeon | reverse complement strand
AGTGCCAGGCCCCATTCAGGGCAGACCACCTGGTAAAGGACTTCTACGAGAACGCCGACGTCCTCACCGCCAAGCAGCTCGAGGAGGCCTTCGTCGAGCACAACATCAAGTGCCCCGACTGCGGAGGGGACCTCGGCCCCGTCGAGGAGTTCAATCTCATGTTCAAGACCCACATCGGCCCCGGTTCCGCCCGTGTGGGATACCTCAGGCCCGAGACCGCCCAGGGTATCTTCGTGAACTTCCCCAACCTCTACAGGTACAACAGGGAGAAGATGCCCCTGGGGGTCATCCAGACCGGCAGAAGCTACAGGAACGAGATCGCGCCCCGCCAGGGCATGATCAGGATGAGGGAGTTCAACCAGATGGAGGTCGAGCTGTTCGTCGACCCCGAGGACAAGGACTGGCCCAGGTTCCACGAGATCGAGAACGAGACGCTCGACCTCATACCCAACACCACCGGCGAGCTCGTCACGATGACCGTCGGCGAGGCCGTCGAGAAGGGCGTCATCGCCAACCGCGTGCTCGCCTACTTCGTGTACACCACCAAGCAGCTGCTGGTCCGCGTGGGCATCGACCCTGCCAGGCTCAGGTTCAGGGAGCACCTCCAGGACGAGATGGCCCACTACGCCGCGGACTGCTGGGACGCCGAGGTCCTGCTGACTTTCGGCTGGACCGAGATCGTCGGCATCGCCGACAGGGGATGCTGGGACCTCTCCAGGCACGCCGAGTTCTCCGGCTCCGACATGACCCACTTCAAGAGGTTCGACGAGCCCAGGGAGATGGAGGTCGAGAAGGTCCGCGCCAAGCACAAGGCGCTGGGACCCGCGTTCAAGGCCAAGGCCAAGGCGATCGCCGCGGCCATGGAGGCCATGTCCCCCTCGGCCATCAAGGACGGGAAGCTGACCGTCACCGTCGACGGCGAGCAGATCGAGCTCACCGACGAGTTCTTCGAGGTCGCCACCGTCAGGGAGAAGGTCGCAGGGGACCGCGTCATCCCCCACGTCATCGAACCCTCCCACGGCCTCGACAGGATATTCTACTCCGTACTGGAGCACGCCTACTCCCACGACGACGCCGAGGACTACACCGTCCTCAGGCTCGCCCCCGCGGTGGCGCCCATAAAGGTCGGCGTCTTCCCGCTCATGGAGAAGGACGGCCTGGACGACATGGCCAGGGCCATCTACGACAGCGTGCACTCCCACAGGGTTGAGGCATACTACGACGGCTCCGGCACCATCGGCAAGAGGTACGCGAGGATGGACGAGGTCGGCACCCCCTGGTGCGTGACCGTCGACTACGACTCGCTGCCCGGAGGCGCCGCGGAGGGCACCGTGACCATCCGCGACAGGGACTCCAAGGAGCAGAAGCGCATCCCCGCCGACAGGGTCGCGGAGACCGTGGACGCGCTGCTGGCCGGGAAGAGCTTCTCGGACCTGTGATTCTATTTAAACCCTTGTCGGGTCCGTCAGCCCTGCTGCGCCGGACCCGGCACAAACCCCGTTTTCCCTTCGGAATTCGAAGTCGGAGGGATGTCTTTCGTAACATCTGGACATCTTCTGACGAACCATTATAACGTCGCCTTCAGATGTACTATCCACAGAGGTGAATTCTATGGCTGTAAAGGACCTAGAGGATCTGAAGAAGATTACAATGCTCAGATCGCAGATCGACGGCATCTCCATCGAGAGGGTCATGTCCGTCGACTTTCCGACAGTCTCGTCGGACGACCGCATCTCGGATGCGTTGGCGGTCATGAGGGAGACCAAGTACCAGGACGTGCCCGTCGTCGACAACGGGGAGTTCATGGGGATGGTCAGTTACGCTTCTATCCTCAGGAAGAAGAGCGTCACCCTCGACGCCAAGGTCAAGAACTTCATCCGCCAGCTGCCGTCGGTGTCACCCGAGATGGAGATCACGAAGATCGCGGAGTACATGGTGTCCGACAACTGCAGGCAGCTGCCTGTGCTGAACGGGAAGAAGATCATCGGCGTCATCAGGAGGACCAAGCTCATCGAGATCGTCAGGGACATCAGGGCCCTGAAGGAGATCAAGGTCTGGGAGATCATGAGCAACCCCGTCGAGTCGGTGAAGGTCAACGACCTGATGGACGACGCCCTGGCCCTGATGATCCGCGAGGACTACAGGACGATCCCCGTGGTGAACGACATGAACAACGTCGTCGGGATCGTCGGAATGAGGGAGATCATCGACAACAACTGGAAGAAGGAGAACAAGACCATCGGGGACCTGGAGAAGAGCTCGCGCTCGCAGATCACCGTGGAGTCCATCGCCCTGACGTCCGTCAAGACGATCCCGTGGGACAGCGACGTCTCCGTCGCCGTGGACATGATGGTCGACAACAAGATCTCCACCCTGCCGGTGGTCGAGGGCAAGGACCTGGTCGGAGTGATCACGGAGTACGACATCATCGAGCTCCTGTCCGCATGCAGGGAGAGGGACATGCTCCTGGTGCAGATCAGCGGTCTGGAGGACGACGAGAAGGACGCCACCGACGCCATCTACGCGGACATCGAGAACATGGTCTCCAAGATCTCCAAAATCTACAAGCCCGAGTCGCTGACGATGCACGTCTCCCGCTACAACGACAGCGGAGGGAACTTCAAGTACAGCATAAGCGCGAGGCTCTTCATCAACGGCGAGGCCGTCATGATGAAGGAGGTGGGCTGGGACCTGATCCAGACCGCCGGAGACCTCATCACCAAGCTGGAGGATGCCGTCATCAACATGAAGGACTCCAAGGTCACCTTCCGCAAGAGGAAGAAGTGAGCCTCCGACGCGGTCGGTCCGCCGTCCTCCGGGACGGCATCAAACCATTCCCGGGTCCCCGACCCGGGCGTTTCATCATCATCCGAAGATCATCGGATGCGATTGGCAGATTTTTCAGAAAAGGGTAAGGGTGCCCGGCCGTGGCCGGGCTTGTTGTATCGGGTTCAGTCCTTCTTCAGCATCTTACCGCACTTGGGGCACCAGTCCGCGTTGGCGGGGACGGTGCTTCCGCAGTCGGGGCAGACGACGTCCTGGTCGGAGACATCGACCGAGCCGTCCTCGTGGACGACCTCGTTCTCGGTCCCGTCGAACTTCGCCCCGCACCTGGGGCACTCGGACGCGTCGGAGGGAACCTCCGCGCCGCACTCGGAGCACTGGAAGAAGTCCTTCTTCTTCGGCCTCATCTCGTCGGGCACGTCGATGTAGGCTCCGCACTTCCTGCAGTTGACCTCGCCGGGGAGGACGATGGCGCCGCACTCCTTGCATGTGCCGTATCCCTTGGGGTACAGCCTGCCCTCGGCCTCCATCTTCTTGCGGGTCTTCTCGGCGCTGTTCCTCATGAGGGCGGAGAACACCAGGATGATCACGTAGATGACGAGGGACCAGGCCACGGTGTACAGGTTGCCCATGAGGCCGACCTTGGCCAGGTCGCTTCCCCTATCGTCCATGAACAGCAGATAGCTCATCGGGTTCTCGTCGATGTTGATCTGCACCACGTACAGCGATCCATCGGCGAGGTCCAGGGTCACGCTGCAGTTGTACCAACCCGCCCTGTCGGGGTCCGCCGTCATCACCAGGTCGCGGATCGCGCTGGAATCATCCGTCGTGTCGTCAGCCGTCCGATGGTTCACCACACCGTCCACGGAGGTCATCACGAGGCTCTCGAAGCCCACGGCGACCAGGCCGTTGACGTGTCCGGTCTGCACGACGACGTCCCAGTCGTCGGTGCCGGGGCAGACGGAGAACTCCAGCTCGCCGGTCTCCTCGTCGTAGGTGACGTCGGAGATCCTGTCGCCGCCGGAGACGCTGTCGGCTCCGTTGTTGGGGACAAGGCTGGCGACCATGAAGCTCCCGATGACGAGTATCAGCACCAGGAAGATGGCACCGACGACCGCCTTGATCCTGACGGATGACACCCCGAGCATGTGGGGCACCATGTACAGCACGACTGCGACGACGAAGAATCCCAGGCACTGGTAGCCCAGGAACATCTGGATCAGGATCGCGGCGACGAGGCCGACGAGGACGCCGATCCATTCTTTGGTCGTGAGGGCCTTGAAATCGTCCACCGTGTCGGAGATGAACGGTATCCTGCCCTTCGCATTTTCAGTCATCGGCCGTCGATTACCGGGTATCCATATAATATGTCTTGGGTGCGGACCGCCGGAAGGTCGGAAGGCACTGACTCTGTAATATATCAGTAGCGAGATGGGGAACCCATGGTTTTCCTGACCTTGATTTGCCCCGGATGCCAGAAGAGCACGGTCATCGACGATGACGACGAGGATTCGTACTGCATGCACTGCGGAACCAGGTTCGACCGCCAGGCGGTGGAGTCCGCATCCGAGCTGGATCCGGTCATCGGCGCTGCCCTTCAGATGTCCGGAGCGCTCGGGGAGCCGTACGAGCCCGCCGACTACTCCGGAGAGCCCTGGTACCAGGGTCTGGACGGGATCGAGTCCATGCTGTCCGAGGGCGATTCCGAGGCCGCGGCCGAGGCGGTCGCGAAGCTCCTGGACGAGAATCCGGAGTCGGCCGAGGACATCGAGACCTGCGTCAGGGACAGGATCACGGGCTGGGTCGTGGACTGCATCGTGGACGGCGAGCCCTACATCGGCGGCATTGCAGACATCGCCAGGGTCGTCGAGGAGTACGGGGAGGATTCGGGTCCGAACATCCTCGTCGCATCGATGTTCTACGCCCTCACGCAGACCCCCGAGATCATGAGGGTCCCGGAGGATGCAGGGGTCATGGCCGAGTCGCTGTTCAACCTCCTGATGGAGTACCCGCAGGTCGAGCCCGACATCAGGGAGCAGCTGGAGATGTGCACGGACTTCATGCACGTCAGCGGCCTCATGATCGACGCGGCCGATGCCATGGGCGGGGACGACCAGGTGATCGAGGACGTCAGGCAGTGGATCTACAGGCTGCAGGACTTCGTGAGGCTGTTCGGGGACGCAATCTACGATGCGGCCGAGGTGGGGGACGAGCGCCTGGACAGGCTCACCGAGGTCTGGACCGAGAACGACATCTCGACCATCGGATGCAACGTCTCCGACATCGCGGACAGGTACCTGGACGAGGAGATCGACGACGACGGCGCCAGGTCCGAGGTCAAGGCGGTCCTGGACGACTACCTGTCCATCACCGAATGACGGATCGGGGCGGATGAGTCCCAAAGCCTTAATACTGGCTGGACTTGGAGAGGGACCGGTGCATACCCATGGCGACCATCGAGGAGCAGATCAAGGAATTGGAGGAGCAGATCTCCAAGACCAAGTACAACAAGGCTACCGAGGGTCACATAGGCAAGCTGAAGGCGAAGATTGCCAAGCTGACGCTGGAGGAGGAGAAGAGACGCTCCTCCAAGGGTCCGACCAAGGGTTTCTACGTCAAGAAGGCTGGGAACGCCACCGTCGCACTCGTGGGATTCCCCTCGGTGGGAAAGTCCACGCTCTTGAACCAGCTCACCGGAGCCAAGTCCGAGGTCGGTGCGTACCACTTCACCACTCTGGACGTGGTGCCAGGGGTCATGGAGTACAACCACGCGAAGATCCAGATCCTGGACATGCCGGGTCTGATCAAGGACGCGTCCCGCGGAAAGGGTCGCGGAAGGGAGGTCATCGCGGCCGCCAGGTCCGCAGACGTCATCCTGCTGGTCGTGGACATCTTCAACCCCAACATGAACGTCCTCTTCAAGGAGCTCTACAACGCGGGTATACGCCTCAACCAGAAGAAGCCCGACGTGGTCATCACCCATTCGGACCACGGTGGGATCCTGGTCAAGCCCACCCTCAAGCTCACCAAGATCGACGTCGACACCATCAGGGACATGACATCCGCCTACGGTCACGTCAACGCCACGGTCGTCGTCCGTGAGGACATCGACGTGGAGCAGATGCTGGACGTCCTCGCAGGGAACAGGGTCTACATCAAGGCGGTCATGGCCATCAACAAGGTCGACCTGGCCAAGCCCGGGCAGCTGGAGGCGGTCCTCGAGATGCACAAGCAGTACAGGTGCGTGCCCATCTCCGCAGCGACCGGATACGGCGTCGACGACCTGAAGCAGGCCCTTTACGACACCATCGACATGATCAGGATCTACCTGAAGCCCCAGGGCCAGGAGGCCGATCTCGACATACCGCTGATCGTCAAGCGCGGCAACACCGTCGGGGACGTGTGCGAGCTGATCCACAGGGACTTCAGGAACAACTTCCGCTACGCCATGGTATGGGGCAAGAGCGCCAAGTTCCCCGGTCAGACCGTCGGGATGGACCATGTCGTCGAGGACCAGGACATAGTCTGCATCATCGTCAAGAGATGAACCCCCTGTCCGCCAACGGACACAGCTTTTCGATATTGTCCATTGCTACACAATAGTGTGATAAACCCCTCTCTGTTACGACCATCCATGGCAAAGAGAGACCTGATTTCGGTTTCGGACATGCAGGACAAGTGGCCAGAGATGGTCGACCTCGCCATCAAGCTCAAGGCTGAGCGCGGTCACCACGGCGACCCCCTCAAGGGCAAGACCCTTGCGATGATCTTCGAGAAGCCCAGCACCCGTACGAGGATCTCGTTCGACGTCGCCATCACGGAGCTCGGAGGTCATGCGCTCTACATCGACGAGTCCAAGATGCAGATGGGGGTCCACAGCGAGACCGTCGAGGACACGGCCCGTGTCATGAGCCGCTTCGTCCACGGCATCATGTACCGTGCGTTCGACTACAAGATGATGGACAAGTTCGGGGAGTACGCGACCGTCCCCGTCATCAGCGGGCTCGACAACCTGGAGCACCCCTGCCAGGCCCTGGCGGACATGGTCACTATCAAGGAGAAGCTGGGCGGGTTCCGCGGGAAGAAGCTCGTCTACCTCGGAGACGGCAACAACGTCTGCAACTCGCTCCTGTACGCCTGCGCCATCATGGGCATCGACATGGTCGCATGCTGCCCCGCCGTCAGGATGCCCAACGCGGAGATCATGTGGAGGGCCTCCAAGATTGCGGAGGAGAACGGCAGCAAGATCATCGCATCCCATGACCCGCAGGAGGCCTGCGTCGACGCCGATGTGCTCTATACCGACACCTGGATCTCCATGGGCGACAAGACGTCCGAGGAGGACGCCGTGCAGCTCTTCAAGGCGTACCAGATCAACGACGACCTGCTCAAGATCGCCAAGCCCACATGCATCGTGATGCACTGCCTCCCCGCCCACAGGGGACAGGAGATCACCGACGAGGTCATGGAGGGCCCCCACAGCGTGGTCTTCGACCAGGCCGAGAACAGGCTCCACGCCCAGAAGGCCGTCCTCTACACCCTCATGAAGGATTGAACCCATTTACCGGCGGATCCCCGCCGGATCCAACTTCTCCATCACATCTTCCGATTCCGCAGGGTCGTCACATCCGACCATGCATCTTCCGGTCGCGTGGATACGCCGTTCCGATCAAGGATGTCAAAAGTAAAGGGTTTGGTAAAGGGTTTCAGTCAATGTTACCCGCTTATGCCAGGGACTTGACGGCCTTGACGAGGGCTTCCATGTTGGCGTCGGGGGTGGCCACGGCGATACCGCATCCGGAGGAGATGACGTTGAATCCGGCAGCGGCGGAGCGCTTGGCGGCGGCGTCGACTTCCTCGGGGGTTCCCTGGAACAGGGGCCTGACGGATCCGACGTTTCCGACGAGGACGGTCTTTCCGCCGACCTTCTCGGTAGCCTTCTCGGGCTCGACCTTCTCCTCGATGGAGATTCCGGTGACACCGGTGCCGACCATCTGCTCGAGGATGGGGTAGGTGTCTCCGCAGATGTGGAGGACGGTGTACTTGCCCTCCTTGGGCTGCAGAGCGGTCCTGACGTGCTTTCCAGCGGCCATCTCGAACATGTCGGGATCGAGCATGTCGGTGGATCCGGAGGTCTCGGAGCAGTGAAGGACAGCGGCTCCGGCGTCC
>CALUHQ010000032.1 GCA_944320485.1 Candidatus Methanomethylophilaceae archaeon | reverse complement strand
ACAGCAGGGACATGCCCATCTCGTCGCGGGTCTTCCCGACCACGAAGATGCAGCTGCCGAACTTCTTGAAGTCGGCTGTCACCGCCTTCCTGACGTCGTCGATCAGCCCGCATCCCAGGATCATGGGTGTGGGCAGGATGTGGTGCCCTCCGGGGGCCTCGTTGTACAGGCTCACGTTTCCGGAAGGGATCGGGATGTTCAGCTCCCTGGCGATCTCGCCGAGGCCCCTGACGGCCTCCCTGAACTCGCCCAGCCTCTCGGGCTTCTCCGGGTTACCGAAGTTCAGGCAGTCCGTGAACGCGTTGGGCCTGGCGCCCACGGCGACCAGGTTCCTGCAGGTCTCGTCGATGCAGGCCATCCCGCCCTTGTAGGGGTCACCCTCCGTGAACCAGGGGTTGCACCCGATCGCGGCGGCGAGTCCCTTCATGCTGCCCCTGACGGGCATGAGGACCGATGCGTCCCCGGGACCGGTCTCGTTCATCGGACCGACCATCGGATGGATGACCGTGGAGGCGCGGACCTCGTGGTCGTACTGCCTGATGGCCCACTCCTTGGACGCAACGTTGGGGTCGGAGAGCAGAGCCAGGATGACCTCCCTGTCGTCGGGGAGCTGAGGGAACCTCTCCCTCTCCTTGCTGCTGACCTCGGGGAGCACATAGGGCCTGTTGTAGACCGGTCCGCCGGTCAGGAACTCCAGGTCCATGTCGAATATCATCTCGCCGTTCCAGAACAGGCGAGTGCGCTTCTCGCTGGTGGTCCTGGCGATCGGCGTCGCCAGGACATCCCACATCTCGAAGATCTCCAGGACCTTCTCCACGTTCTCGGGCTTGCAGGTGCACATCATGCGCTCCTGGGACTCGGAGACCCATATCTCCCACGGGGCCAGTCCGGGCTCCTTGAGGGGGACGTTCTCCAGATCGACATCGGCTCCGCAGCCGGCGTCCAGGGCCATCTCCCCCACGACGCAGCTCAGTCCGCCGCCGCCCAGGTCCTTCATCCCCGTGATGAGGTGCTTGGCGTTGACCTCGAAGCACGCGTGCATGACGGGCTCCTTGGTGATGGGGTCGCCCAGCTGGACGGCTCCCCTGGAGTCCTCGTCGGATGTGGCGGTCAGGTCCGCGGAGGCGAAGTTGACCCCATGGATTCCGTCGCGGCCGGTGCGTCCGCCGATGAGGATCATGACCTCCCCGGGGCCTCCGGCGTAGTTCTTGGCCAGGTCGGCGCGCTTCACGATGCCGAGGCAGGCGACGTTGACGAGGCAGTTACCGGTGTACTTCTCGTCGAAGAAGAAGCCGCCGGTGATGGTGGGTATGCCCACGCGGTTCCCGTAGTCCCTGATTCCGGAGACGACCCCGCTCGCGAGGTATCTGGGGTGCTTCACTCCCGGCGGGAGCTCCCCCTTCCTGTCGATGGGTCCGAAGCACAGGGGGTCCGCGAGCCCGATGGGCTGGGCGCCCATGCACACGACATCCCTCAGGATGCCGCCTATCCCAGTCGCCGCGCCTCCGTAAGGCTCGATAGCCGACGGGTGGTTGTGGCTCTCGATCCTCAGGGCGTAGCCGTACTCGTCGTCGAAAACCATCACGCCGGCGTCGCCCCTGGACAGTATGTCGTCCCTGTCCAGGCCGAACACGAACTCCTTGAGGATGGGTTTGGAGCTCTTGTAGCAGCAGTGCTCGCTCCATGCCTGCCCCAGTGCCTGGAGCTCCACGTCGGTGGGGTTCCTGCCCTCGGCCTTGAAGTAGTCCCTGATCCTCCTCATCTCGTCCAGGGATAGCCCCAGGGACATGTCCGAGGACACCTGCTTCAGGACGTCGTCAGACGCCGAGAGGATGTCCACGTCGTAGAGGGAGAAGGGGACGTCGCGCTTGATCATCGGTCCCGCCATAGGATCATCTCACGGTTACCCTGAAGTTCTGGATGACGGGGTTCGCCAGGAGCTTCCTGCACATCTCCTCGCCCTGTTTCAGCGCCTCGTCTGCAGGGGCGTCCACCTCGACCTCGAAGAGTTTGACGGTCCTCACCGCGGAGATGCCCCCGAATCCCAGGGATTCGAGGGTCTTCTGGGTGTTCTTGCCCTCGGGGTCCGCGACTCCCTTCTTGAGCTCAATCCTGATCTCGATGACTGTCATTGCTGATGCCATCGCTGGGACCACATATTAGGATTGCGCGACGCGCGCGGGCGCGTAACCTTAATGACAACCCCTGGGTATGCTGAACCGATGACCGATTCCATCGTCCTGAAGGTGGCCATGGCCCAGCGCCAGTCGGAGGCCGGCTACGGACGCGCAAGGATAGACACCGACTCCCGCAGGGCCCTGGGGCTGGAGATAGGCGACGCCATAGAGATCGTCGGAAAGAGGAACGTCGTCGCCAAGGTGTTCAAGTGCGACGCCGCGGACGAGGGCCGCGGAATGATCTTCATCGACGGCCTCACGAGGACCAACGCAGGGGTCAGCGTGGACGAGAACGTCACGGTGAGGAAGTGCGAGCCGCAGTTCGCGGAGGAGGTCGTCCTTGCCCCGAACATACCCGAGGGCAAGAGGATCAAGTTCGAGAAGGGGATCGAGGACGTGTTCCTAAAGGGCCTGATGGCCAGACCCCTGGTCTCCGGCACCGACATCATAGTGCCGAACATCGCCCTGATGGGCAACAGATCGACCTTCTCCGTGGTCTCCACGGTCCCGCAGGGCCCGGTCATCGTCTCGGGCGGGACCAGGGTCGTCCTCAGGGAGAGCCAGAAGAGACCGAAGACCACCAACCGCCCCGCCGGCCAGCAGGTCACTTACGACGACGTCGGCGGGTTGAACGAGGAGCTGAAGAGGATCAGGGAGATGATCGAGCTCCCCCTGAAGCATCCCGAGCTATTCGACAGGCTGGGCATAGGGGCCCCGCGCGGGGTCCTGCTCTACGGACCCCCTGGCACAGGGAAGACGCTTATCGCCGAGGCCGTCGCCAACGAGTCCGGTGCGACGCTGTACTCGGTGAGGGGGCCCGAGATCATGGGCCAGTACTACGGTCAGAGCGAGGAGAGACTGAGGGACATATTCAAGGAGGCCTCGGAGAACGCGCCCAGCATAATCTTCCTGGACGAGATCGACTCCATCGCCCCGAACCGCGACACCGTCTACGGGGAGGTGGAGCGCAGGGTGGTCGCGCAGCTGCTGACCCTCATGGACGGGCTGGGGGACCGCGGGAACGTCATAGTCATAGGCGCCACGAACAGGGAGGACTCCATCGACCCGGCCCTCAGGAGGCCGGGGAGGTTCGACAGGGAGATTGAGATAGGCGTGCCGGGACGCAACGCGAGGAAGGACATCCTCGAGGTGCACACACGCGACATGCCGCTTACCTCCGATGTGGACATCGAGACCCTCGCGGGGATGACCCAGGGATTCGTCGGCGCCGATCTGGCCGCCCTGTGCAGGGAGGCTGCCATGCACTGCCTGAGCGGGAGGATGAGGGAGATGGACCTGGACAGGCCCGTGCCCTCCCAGATCCTGGAGAACATGAAGGTCTCCATGGACGACTTCCGCGAGGCCCTGAACGACGTGGAGCCCAGCGGCATGAGGGAGGTCCTCGTCGAGATCCCGAAGGTCACCTGGGCCGACGTGGGCGGCCTGGACGACGTGCGCAGGGAGATCGAGGAGATATTCGTCCCCGAGGACGGCAACAGGGCCTACGACAGGCTTGGGATCGAGCCGGGGAAGGGCATCCTCCTGTACGGGCCGCCGGGCACGGGGAAGACCCTCATAGCCAAGGCCCTGGCCAACGAGTCGGGCACCAACTTCATCTCGGTGAACGGCCCCGAGATGGCCAGCAAATGGATGGGCGAGAGCGAGAGGGCGATCAGGCAGATCTTCAAGCGCGCGAAGCAGATGGCCCCCTGCATCATATTCTTCGACGAGATAGACTCCATAGCCCCGATCAGGGGCACCGGCGACGGCTCCGCGTGGGAGAGGGTCGTGGCCCAGCTCCTCACCTCCATGGACGGCATGGAGAGCATGAAGAGCGTCACCGTCATGGCGGCGACCAACCGCCCCGACATGATAGACCCCGCCCTGCTGAGGCCGGGGAGGTTCGACAAGCTGGTCCTCGTCGGAAAACCCGACGAGGCCGCTCGCCTGTCGGTGCTCAGGGTCCATACCCGGGGGATTCCCCTGGGGGACGTGGACCTGGAATGGCTCGCGTCCGTCACGGACGGCTACGTCGGCGCGGACCTGGCGGCGCTCTGCAGGGAGGCCGCCCTCTGCGCGTACCGCGAGGATCATGGTGCCGAGCTGGTGCATCGCAGGCACTTCGATGCCGCGATGAGACGTGTCGGCCCGTCCGTGGACGAATCCACCTTCAAGAGCTACGAGCGCATGGGCCGCGACATCAAGAAGCGCCGCACCGGATGGGACAGCGTCCCGTTCTACGGATGATCAGTGCCTTCCGCAGCTGCACTCGTGGTCCTCGCCGTGATGGTCGCACGTGGCCTCCGAGCGCATCTCCAGCGTCCCATCGGCGAACCTCTTCGCGACGGCGTCCGCATCCCCGGAGTTGCCTGAGCACACACGGATGCCGGATGCCTCGAGACCCTGTCTGGCACCTGCCCCGAGACCTCCGCAGATGAGCACAGACACCCCGAGCTCGCGCAGGACGCCGACGAGCTCGCCGTGACCCCTGCCGCCCGTACCGACGACATCGGATGACACCACACAGCCGTCCTGGATCTCGTAGACCTTGAACTGCTCCGTCCTGCCGAAGTGCTGGAACACCTCGCCGTTCTCGAATGTTACCGCTACCTTCATCGTCTGACCCCTTGTCTTGTCCCTTACGACAGTGCATCCGGGGCACCTCTCGCCGTCCGACCTGTAGCATCCTCCGCGACGCTTATCCGCAGGACATCTGCCGCGCCTGATCGCGATGCATCCCTCGAGGTCGGGGTCGCAGGGTCTGCGCTCCCACGAGGTCATCTCGGCCAGGAATGCGGACAGCTCCCTCAGGGCCTCCCGGTCCACGGAGAAGTGCGTGAAGTATCCGCGCCTTTCGGATGTAACGAGACCGGCCTCGCGCAGGACCTTCATGTGCTGGGACACCGCCGCATCGGATATCCCGAGACGTCTGGCTATCGCACCCGCACATATGTCGTGGTTGAGGAGGATCGCCACGATCGACAGCCTCGTCTCATCCGAGAGAGCCTTGAGAATTACGGTCATGCGGTCCATGGTGTCACGTCACTGTTTAAGTGTACGCTTAAACAGATTGGGTATAATGACTTTTCGATGCCGGACCTCGGAGGTCCTTGGCCATGTACGGGGGGTCGTAGCCGAACCCGAGCGAGCGGTAGTATCCCCTGACGCCTACACCGCTGGTGACGCGGATCCTCGCACGGCCCGACTCCCTGGCTATGCGTTCGGCCTCCGCGACGAGCTCGCGCCCGAAGCCCCTGTGCTGCCAGTCCTCGCCGTCGTCCCCTATGGACGCCACCTTGCCGAAGACCTTCAGCTCCCTTATCGTGGCGGCCTCGTTGCCGTCAAGCCTCAGCCTGACGTATCCGACGATCGAGTCCTCGTACTCCAGCGCGATGAAGTGCTCCGTACCGCCGGACGCTTCATAGACTGTGTCCTTGAGTGTCACCCGCCCGGGATCGTCCAGGACCACCCCCCTGTGACCCACCTCGCGGCAGCGGATGCAGCGGCACTGCATGGAGTTCTCGCGCATGTGGTCGGCCACGAGCTGGCGGATGTTGCTCTTCCGTATCCCTGCGGAGATCTCCGTGACCGGGATGTCCCTCTGGATGCGCTGTATGCGGACGTACTCGGGCACGGTCTGCTTCATGCGGGACAGCAGGTCGACCGCGGTGTCCTCCAGGTACGGGCTGTACTCCCCGGCCCTCCACATATCGTACAGCCTGGTGCCCTCGACCACCAGGACCGGGTAGAACTTCAGCATGTCCGGCCTGAAGTCTGGATCGTCGAACACCCTGCGGAAGCACTCCATGTCCTTGTCTGGGGAGGACCCGGGCAGCCCCGGCATTATGTGGTAGCAGATCTTCAGGCCGCGCTCCTTGCACCTCTTGGTGCATGCGGCGACCTCCGCCACGCCATGGCCCCTGTCTACGCCCGCCAGGACGCCGTCGTCCAGGATCTGGACGCCCAGCTCCACCCTGGTCGCCCCGTACGACATGACCCTGTCGATCTGCTCGTCCGTGAACACGTCCGGACGCGTCTCCACCGTCAGACCCACGCATCTGTGCTCGGATGTCTCGTTGAGCCTCTGAGCCTCCTCCAGGGTCTCCGAGTCCACCCCGTTAAGGGCGTCGAAGCACCTGCGGACGAACCACTCCTGGTACTCGGGGTCGCGGCTCGTGAATGTCCCGCCCATTATGATGAGGTCGATCTTGTCTGTCTTGTGCCCGATCTCGGAGAGCTGGGTGACCCTGTCGGTGACCTGGCTCCACGGGTCGAAGCTGTTCCTGCCGGCCCTGCGCGCCGCCGGCTCCTTGCCGGTGTACGACTGCGGGGACCCGTTCTGGACGCCCCCGGGACAGAACGCGCATCTCCCGTGTGGGCAGTCGTGGGGCGACGTCATCACCGCGATGACGGCGACCCCGCTGATGGTGCGCGTGGGCTTCTTGATCAGGAACGGGGTCAGCAGCCTCCTGTCCTCCGGGGCCACCTCGGCCAGTATGTCCGAGTTCGGCGGGACGTCTTCCAGACCATACTTCTTGCACAGCTTCAGCTTCAGGTTCTGCAGCTGGTCGCGGTCGCGGACGGCGCCGGACTTGACCGCATCGATGATCTCGCGCGCTAGCGCGGACACGCCGCCGTCAGCCATAGAAAACGCTGCCGGCGTCGGACTTCTTCTCGGCCTTCTCGGGGGCGGCCTCCAGCTGGTCCATCAGGACCACTGACGACGCCACCAGGAACCTCTGGGTGCCGTCGACCTCGAATACGAGGGCGGTCTCGGACCCTATCACCGACATGCCCCTGTACACCCCGTCGAACTCCCTGCACTCGTCGCGGGAGAACCTCCATGTGACCCTGAACCTCGCGCCGGGCGCGACAACGTACTCGTTCTCCATGAAATCACCTCTTCTGGGTAAGCTCCTGGAAGTGCACGATGGTCTTGCGGTAGTTCTCCATCGCCATCGTCACGTTGGCCTCGGTGAAGCTCCACGCCTTCGCCAGGTCGCCGAACCTTATGCGGTAGCCCTTCCGCATCTGGCCGTCGTACTCCACGTCCATGGCCTCGAGCAGGTCCATGGACTTGAGCTTGTTGATGTGCCTGTAGATGGTCGGCTTGGTGGTGCCGAGCAGCGCCGCCAGCTCCTCCACGGTCCACGCCTTGGAGGGGTGGGCCATGAGATGGTCCATGAAAAGACGGTACGGCACGCTGTCGCGGACCGTGATGGCCCCCGTCTTGGGGTCGTAGCCCTTCGGCAGGTAGCCTATCTGCACCAGAAGCGTCTCGGCGACGACGTTGACATCGTCCACACCCGTCATGGGCGTGTTGCTCACGACCTGTAGCTCGAACATCTCCGACCGTGTCAGAGTTAAGCTCGTATATTAAATTTGCAAACACGGGACTAAACAGCTGAATCGAACTCAAACCAGGTCCTTCAGACGGTCTATGGCCACGAGTACGCTGGATGTCGGGATTACGCGTGAGACCGGTATCGACAGGATCTTCTCCACCGTGGGTGCCACGATGGGGGCGCAGACGACGCCCAGGGCCCCGTCGCGCTCCGCGCGGACCGCCGCTATGATGGCGTCCTCGACTGTGGACACGGGGTACTCCCTCACGTTGACCTGGAGCCCGTCCAGGTCTATCGACTTGGGGAGGTTCTCCAGGACCGTCGTGAAGGCGATGACGGCTATGAAGTGGGAGTCCTCCGGCTCCATTATTATCTTGAGCGATTTGATCACCTGGCGGACGGTGCGCAGGTTGGGCTCGCGCTTGTCCTCCAGTATCTTGTACATGGTGCTCTGGGATATTCCGGACAGCTGGCAGAACTCGTTCAGCGACATGTTCAGCTCGTCGTCGAGGATGGAGCGGAAGGCCTTCTGGAACCCGCCGTCCTCCCTGAGCATCCCTGCGATCAGGTCCGATACTGTCATCTCTCTCCCCTCGCGTATGCCGCCGCGTTCATGCCGGCGACGCATCCCTGGCCGACCGCCTTGGCCACCTGCCACGGGCGTCCCGTGACGTCGCCGCAGGCGAACACCCCGGGGACCCCGGTGGCGCATCCGGAGTCCACCTTGATCGTGTCGTCCATCTCGGGCATCACGTCCAGGTCCATCGCTATGTCCGCGGCCGATCTGGCTCCCAGCTCTATGAACACCCCGTCCGTCGGGACCACGGTGCCGTCCTCCAGCTCCAGGGCCTCCACGGCCGACTCCCCGACGATGGCCTTCGGCTTGGACCTCAGGATCCTGACCCCAGCCGCGACCGCCTTGTCGAACAGCACGTCGCTTGCCTGGAGGTCCCACACGACCCACGATGTCTCCGAGGCGAACCCGGTCATCATCTCCGCCGAGACCGCCGCCTCCGAATCGTTGCCCACGATCACGGCCCTGCGGCCCCTGTAGAAGTTGCAGTCGCAGACTGCGCAGTAGCTGACTCCCTTGCCGAAGAGCTCCTTCTCTCCCGGGATCCCGAGCTTGCGCCTGGATATCCCGGTGGCGATTACCACCGCCTTGGACGTTACGCTCTCGCCGCCCTCGAGGGTGAACTCGAACGCGTCGCCCCTGCGTCCAGCGGTGATGACGTTCTCGCCCAGGAAGCGGGCGCCCGTGGACTCCGCCTGGGACACGCCACGTGACAGCAGCTCGTCGCCGCTGACGGGGCCCGTGCCGAAGTAGTTGTCCATCTCGGTGCCGGACGCCGCGCTGGCGGATGTCCTCCCGGCCACCGCCACGGACGCCTTCTTCCTGGATGCGTGGATGGCCGCCTGGATCCCGGCTGGCCCGGACCCGATGATCAGGACGTCAGTCTCCATCAGAGACCGCTCACGTAGCTGATGATGTCGTCCTTGGGCCTGAGTCCGACGAGCTTGTCCACGAGGACCCTGTCCTTGAACACGAGGAGGGTGGGGATGGCGTTGATGTTGAACCTGATGGCGATGGCCTGGTTCTCGTCGGTGTTGAGCTTGGCGACCCCCGCCTGTCCGGCGAGGTCGTTGGCGACCTCCTCGATGATGGGTCCCATGCGCCTGCAGGGTCCGCACCAGGGGGCCCAGCAGTCGATGATCGCGATGTGGTTGGATTCTACGAAGGAGTCGAAGTTGGATTCGTTGAGCTCGGTTACCATTTCAATCACTGAATACCGTATTTTTGAACTGGTTTAAAAATGGGTCCTCCGGGGGCCCCGGGATTAAATCGGGTAAAGACGCGCCGTGCGGAGGGTCAGAGGAGGTCGAACCTCCTCGCCAGGGGCAGGTCGGGGTACTGGCCGATCCTCTCCGGGATGACATCCATATCCTCGCCGTACAGCCTGGAGAGCTCCCTGTGGAGCTCCTCTATCCTGTCAGCCCCCCTGTCCGCGCCCTTGTTCCTGAGCTTCTCCACGGAATGGGTGTGCTCGACCACGCGGTTGTCGCTGACCAGGTTGTCCGCGTGGGCGACGATCTTCTCCTCCAGGGTGCGGGGCATGTAGTCCGCGGGCGGGAGGTTCATCTCCGCGACGTCCTCCTCGTCCAGCCCTGCGCCGGTGTGCTTCCTGACGATGTCCACCAGCTCCTGGGGCATGCCCTCCGCCTGGACGATCTGCGAGCCTATGTAGGCGTGCATGATCGAGTGGTCGACGGACCTGCCGATGTCGTGGAGCAGCGCGCCCGCCATCGTGAGCTCCGGGTCAGCGTCGGTGATGCGCGAGAGCATCTCCTTGGCCACGGCCTCGACGGTGCAGCAGTGGATGACGACCCTGCGCTTGCAGCCCGCATCCAGCAGCATCCTGATGCAGTCTTCCTCACTGGGTATGCTCGACAACCGTCTTCCCCCTCTCGTTGGGGACGACCTCCAGCTCCCCTCCGCGGTCCGCGTAAAGGGCCTGTCCGCCGGTGAATCTGTCCAGGAATATCGCGAGGGCCGCGATCTCGGAATGGGGCTGGTTGCCCACGGAGACGTTGAAGTCCGCCCTCTGGTAAACGTCCGCGGGGACCTTCTCGGCTCCCACGATGATCATTATGTCCTCGTCGCGGGGTATCTTCGGAAGCGCCTCGTCCACCCTCTGACCGTACATCGTCAGGTGCACGACCTTCCCGTGGAAGTCCTTGACGACCTCCTTCCAGCCGACGCCGGTCTTGATGGAGTAGTCGCCGCCGAACCTCTGCACCACGCTGCGTATGTTCTCCTCGAGGACTGGGTCCTCCGTGTCGACGAATATGCCCTTGGCTCCTAGCGCACGAGAGGAGAGCGCGACGTGGGTGGTCACCCTCTTGTCCCTCTGAGGACGATGGCCTATCCTCATTATCCAGATATCCGCCATCTGATTACTCTTCGTGGATAAGCTCGATCCTGTGCCCGCGGTAGTCCATCTTCACGGACCTGCGGACGAGGCTCTTCAGCATGGTGGATGACAGACCGAGCGCCTCGGCCACGTCCCCGGAGAACCTTCCGTCCTTCCCGACCTGCTCCAGGATCTTGTTCTCGATGTCGGCGTATTCCTCGTTGCTCATCATGGCCGCGGTGAGAACGTCGCTGATCTCGTAGACCGGCCACTGAGCGTTGATGCTGAACGAGGTGTAGTACGTGTGGTACGACTTCTCCGGGTACCCTCCATCCTTGGACAGCCAGCGGGTCTCGACCAGCTTCATCTTCTCGAAGAAGATTATCGCGTCCCTGCCCTCGGGACCGAACTTCTGTTCGATCTCGTCCGCGGTCCTCCATTCCAAGGTCACCTCTTTCAAAACATCCCTTTTGATGGGGGTATCAACGGACCTGAGCATGGGCACAAGCTCGGACGGCTCGTTGATGACCTTGATTCTGTTCATGAACATACTTCATGAGGTCGAAAGTATATAATGGATGTTCGGTCGGATGGTTGCTGGCCAGAAAGGTTTAAGTCGGCTGTTCATAATTCCCGCACGATGAAAGCAGAGAAACAGCCCGAACTTAGGTGGCAGTGCCTCAACTGCTACAGGACCTACAAGGGCCCCGACGCGGAGCAGAAGGCTCTCGACTGCTGCGGTTCCGTCGTCCAGGGATGGTGGGCCAACTACAACAAGTGGGGCAAGCAGAAGTGGTACGGCCGCTGATCCGGTCCCCCACAAATCCCTTACCTTTTCAAATGCATTATCGGAGATTATGAAAACAGAGGTGCTGTGCGATGTCTGGCGAGAAGGATCCTGTCGGTTCGCTCAGCGAAGACGTGGAGCTCCTGGAGAGGCACATATCCATACTCAAGACCGTCAAGGAGAACCAGCCTGTGGGCCTGATAAGGCTCTCCGAGATGACCGGGATCCCCAAGCACAGGGTCAGGTACTCCCTGAAGCTCCTGGAGCAGCAGGGGATAATCCATGCCACCCCTGACGGTGCCACCGTCACGGACCGCTACGACGGGTTCATCTCCGAGATATCGACGTACATCGATGAACTGGCAGTCCGCGTGGAAGGCCTGAGGAAGCTCCTCTGATGTCAGCCATCGCGCAACGGCTGTCCTCCGGATCGTGACGGTTGACCCTGACTGTGATCGGCAGGGGCATCCCGACGCGGAGCATCATCATGGCCTCCTGCTCACCGAATGCGTCCTCCATGGAAACGGCCATGTCCGCATCCACATGCACCCTGTCCCCGGATTCATAGGAATAACGAGGATAGTGCCTGCCACCCACCTCTATGAACCCCTCCAGCCGACCCCTGACTGCCTCGTACCTCATCAGTTCGGTGATTCCGTTCGGCACCGAGGCCGACACCATGGCGGAACGGTGATTGCGACGTCTGATTCCGGAACCGGACATGGGATGTCGAATCCCCATCCCTCGTCTTCAGCGTTGTCGAATTACTTTACCGAGTCCTAGTAGACCTATGGATGCCTCATGCCCGACCCCGCCATAGCCATGCATGCCAGCATATCCAGACTGAGGGAGCATCCAATGTACGACAGTCACTAGGGTCGCCGATGTCCGTCTAGCCAGACCGGATTTCAGGGAGACCATGAGGGACTTCATACTGATGTGTCTGGACAGATACTGCTGATTCGAACCTGACACGCATCCGATTGTCACGAGCCGTTCGCAAGCAATAAATCGTCAACGAACATGGATGGTTCCGAACACCGTGATAATAAACACCGGCGGGAGGACTGACACTGTCCAGCATTACACGGAATGGTTGCTGAACCGCTTCTCGGAAGGATACGTGCTGTCCAGGAACCCCCTGTTCCCGAACAAGGTGGTGCGCTACGAGTTGGATCCGGCGGTCGTCGACTGCGTGGTGTTCTGCTCCAAGGACTACTCTCCCATCCTTCCGAGACTGCACGAGATCACCGACCGCTTCAACACATACTTCCACTACACCATCACGCCGTATGGCAAGGACATGGAACCGGGTGTGCCGTCTGTGTATGACAGTATCGCAACCTTAATCAGACTCTCGGAATCTGTCGGGGCCAGGAGGATCGCGTGGAGATACGACCCCGTGCTCCTGACGGATAGGTACACTGTCGAAACACACATAGAGAGATTTGAATCGATGGCTGAAATGATATCTCCCTTTGTAGACCGTTGCATATTCAGCTTCGTGGAGATGTATCGCAAGCTTGAACGCAACATGCCCGAACTCGTACCCATGACCGATGATGACAGGAACGCCATCGCCGAGGCCATCGGGCGCATATCCAGGAAGAACGGCATGACCGTGCAGACCTGCGGCACGAACGGTGACTTCTCCCGCTTCGGGATAGAGTCTTCTGGATGCATGACGCTGGACATATTGGGTCAGGCCAACGGAGTGGAGTTCAGAAGACTGAAGCACAAGGGCATGCGCGAAGGATGCCATTGCATCGAGAGCCGCGACATAGGAACGTACGACACATGCCCCAATGGATGCAGGTACTGCTATGCGAACAACAGTCCCGACAGGGTCCGCACCAACATCGGTCTCCATGACCCGTCATCACCGTTGCTGATAGGTCATGTCAGGCCTGAGGACACCGTGATCCAAGGGATGCAGAAGTCATTCCTGAAAGTGAGACGATGACTGATTTAGCCATTAAATGCATAGATGCAAAGGGCATCATCACCAAGACCGACCTCCCGGTCTGCGACTACGCGACGAACCCCTATGTCGGCTGCACCCATGCCTGCAGGTACTGCTACGCATCGTTCATGAAGAGGTTCACCAACCACCCCGAACCCTGGGGGGCCTTCCTCGATGTCAAGGAGTGGCCGCCGATCCGCGACCCGTCCAGATATGCGGGGAAGGAGATCTTCATAGGGTCTGTGACCGACCCGTACCTCCTGCAGGAGGCGGAGTTCGGGAGGACCCGCTCCCTCCTGGAGCAGCTCCGCGGAAGCGGTGCGAGGATAAGCATCGCCACCAAATCCGACCTGATCCTCCGCGACCTAGACCTGATATCCGGGTTCCCGGAGGCCAGGGTCTCGTGGTCCATCAACACTCTGGACGAATCGTTCAGGGAGGACATGGACTCGGCCGTGTCTGTGGTCAGGAGGTTGGAGGCCATGCGCCGGTTCCACGACGCGGGAATCCGCACCACATGCTTCAATTCGCCAATATTCCCCGGGATCATCGACCCGTTCAGGATTATCGACGAGGCGAAGGATGCTTGCAACCTCGTCTGGCTGGAGAACCTCAACCTGAGGAGTTCGTTCAAATCCGACATCATGGGCTACATCACCGATAGGTATCCCGACCTCGTACCCCTCTACGACCGCATATACAACCACAAGGACCCATCATGCTGGTCCGACCTCGATGTGCGCATGAGGGCATTCTGCTCCGAAGAGGGGCTTGAGTACGTCACCAACGACGACAGCATGTCCAGACCGTTCGGGGACCCGCCGATCGTAGTCAACTACTTCTTCCACGAGAAGATAAGGAAGTCCTCGAAACGGGAGGGTCGCGATGCCCGAGTTGCCTGAGATAGAGATGGTCAGAAGGGCCGTGGGCCCCAGGCTCGTCGGAAGGACCGTCGTGTCCGCGGATGTGAGGCAGCCGAAAGTCGTTGCACATCCCGATATCGATGACTTTCTCGACAGGATCGTCGGCAGAACGTTCACGTCCCTCGACCGCAGGGGGAAGTATCTGATCGCCGTCCTGGACGACGGCCAGCGCTTGGTCATGCACATGCGCATGACGGGATGCCTCCTCGTGACCCCTGCGGACATGCCCGAGGAGAGGCACACCCATATCGTGATGCCCCTGGACGACGGCTCGCAGCTTCGCTTCTCCGACATGCGTCGCTTCGGACGCTTCTGGCTTTTCGAGAAGGATGAGGATGACGGCATCAGCGGGGTGTCGAAGCTCGGTCCGGAGCCGTCCGATCCATCACTGGACTCGAATTATCTGAAGAACCGCCTGGGTAGCTGCAGACGGGCGATAAAGGACTGCCTGCTGGATCAGTCAGTGGTGGCTGGGATCGGGAACATCTACTCGGACGAGATACTCTTCGACACCGGAATAGACCCGTCCTGTCCTGCAAACATCCTCTCCGACGAGGACTGGGAGAAGCTGGCGGCGGACATACCCAGGATGATGGGGTTCTTCACCGAGAACAACACGGTGTCCCCCGACGAGTACCTGGAATCCAGAGGCAGAGGGTACCGCAACACCCCTCTGATCAGGATATACGGTCATGCGGGGGAGCCATGCCCCGTCTGCGGGACCGCGCTTGTCCGCAGCGTCATATGCGGACGCAGCAGCGTGCACTGTCCGATGTGCCAGAGGTCGAGAGTTTGCTGACCGCCCGCGAACTGTACTACTCCCTGGAATCGTGCTACGGGTGCCCGGACTGGTGGTCCGACGACCCGTACCGCGTCATGTTCCAATCCGTGCTGGTCCAGAACACCGCATGGACGATCGTCGAAAGGGTCAGCGGATCCATCGACCCCCTCACTCCCGGATGGGTCTCCTCCGTCTCCCAGGCGGAACTGGAGGATGCGATCAAGCCGTGTGGCATGTCCGGGTCGAAGGCCGCCACGATCAAGGCCCTGACCCGGTGGTTCGAGGGTTTCGGATTCGATGTGAATGCAGTCTGGGATATCCCCGACGACGTGCTCCGCCGCGACCTGATGTCCGTCAGAGGCATAGGCGCTGAGACGGCGGATGTCATCATGCTGTACTCATTCCACAGACCGGTGTTCGTCGTGGATGCCTACGCCCGCAGACTGCTCGACAGGCTCGGGTACCGGTTCGAATCGGACCGGGAGATCAAGGACTTCTTCGAGACCGGACTCTCTCACGACGCGATACTCCTGGGCAGATGCCACAGGTTGATCCTGGATCACTGCATCGCCCACTGCGGAAAGAAGGCGGTGTGCGATGGATGCCCCCTTGCGGGGATGTGCCGCTTCGGTCCCCGAGGGTCTTCCTCATCATGATGTGGGGACACCACTCGTCCATGTACTCGTCGCCGCACGCGGTGTAACCGCAGGATTCGTAGAAGCCCCTGGCCCTCGTCTGAGCGGACAGATGGAGCTCCTTCCATCCCCGGGAGATGGCGACGGATTCGGCCTCCTCGACCATGAGCCTCCCGAGACCGCTGCCGCGATGACTCCTCACGACCGCCAGACGCCCGAGGCTCCCAGAACGACCGCCGTCGTCTGGGATGAGACGGCAGACAGCCACGGCCTCCCCGTCATCGTACATGACTATGTGCAGCGATACGTCGTCGTCCTGATCGAATTCCACGACGAACCCCTGCTCCTCCACGAAGACCTCCGTGCGTATGCGGACCTCGTCATCGCAGAGATTGTCTGAGACCTCGAAACTGAACATGGAAAGGCACTCCAATCGGAGGGATGCATGAAGACCTGCCTGGATTCATTGATCTACCCGTGACTGCCAGATGACAACGGACCACATGCCGTACCCACGATTAACGTTGGCCAATCCGTTCGACAATATACATATTTGGAGAAGCCCGCGTGACCCTCCATGCTGTCCGGATGATTCCAAGACCGATGGTCCAGGATAGTCGACCCGTGTGCGAACGAGAACCGCCGAATCGAACGACGTCGGGATGGCTTTATCCGTCCGATCGGCGAGTTGGTGTTCATGTCCGACATGGGTATCATGATCTCAAAGAAGGATGAATTAATCATCGAACTAGTCAGGGCAGAATACATGACGAACCGCCTGAAGGAGAATATCAGGGAGTTCGCCCAATGCCCTGAGGCCCAATATCATCAGGACCGCCTTCTCATGAGACCATCCTATGAATGGGCACGCAAAATCGCAGTCTATGCCTACGACAACTGCAGCAACAGGAACGTGTTTGACTCCGGCGACCTTCTGGATTACGGCGTGGAGGATGTCGTTGGCGACTGCGTTTTCGACGAACTGTTCAAGGCAGGCCTGTTCGATGAGGTCGAAGACCCGGAAGATTTCGAACCGATGAGTTCCAAATCCGAGGGAGATCGCATAGACTGCGACGGAACATACCTGGATAATATGAGATGCAGCTTCTATGCCAACAAGTGCAGCCCCGATCGTTGGACAGAACTGAACGCATTGGACCCGTCCACGCTGGCGACGATGCTCACGAACACACTTGCCAGATACGAGAGGATCGTCGAGGCGCTGAAGAAGGCTGCGGAACTTTGAACTGTGTCGACGGGGAGGTGCGGATGTCGGAAGACTGACGAGTTACCGCCCCGCATCTCGATAGGACGCGTCCCGCCCCCGACGCGGAGCCCGCCATTACAAGGGGACGTTCTCATCATACTGATCACGACATCGTCCTGCATGTCGTCATCGAACTCATGGACGAAGCCGCCCCTCTCCATGAAGATCGCCTGCGGATGCGTGTGATATCGACTGAGGGGAATGCGGAGATGATGATTCGGAACGGAATCGGATGAACAGGGGATGCAGAAGTGGGCCCGCCCAGATTTGAACTGGAGTTACGTGCACCCCAAGCACGAAGGATACCAAGCTACCCCACGGGCCCGTGTGAAACGGTGGAATGAGTTTATGTTTAAAAAGTTGACGCTCCCAGCGGATGGATATCCGCCGGGAGAGTCTGGTTTCATCCGAGAGGAGCAATCTCCTTTATGAGGTCGGCATGGGAGACGATCATCCTGCGGCAGCAGTACCTCTCGAATCCGAGGTCGTCGAGGACTGCTTTCGGGTCCTCGCCCATGCTTACGCGCTTTACATACTCGGGATAGGCCGATCCGACGACCTTCCCGCATGTGAAACATCTCACCGGTATTATCATGCCAATTCCTCAGCGGTAGGACTTCTGCTTCTTCGCACGGGCACCGGGTCCGAGCGGGTTCTTGGGCAGCCTGCGCCTGTCGTCGTTGATGATCAGGGTCCTGTCGTATGCCCTGAAGACGGCCTCGAGCTCGTCGTCCTTGTAGAACTCGACGAGTCCCCTGGCGATGGCGGTCCTGGCGGCCGCGGCCTGTCCCATGACTCCTCCACCGTTGACGGTGACGGAGATGTCGACTCCCTGGGCCTTCTCGGGGACGAGACCGAGGGGCTCCTCGATCTTGAGCCTTGCCAGCTCGGGGGTGAAGACCTCGATGGGGACCTTGTTGATGGTCACCTTTCCGGTTCCCTCTTTGACGACGGCCCTTGCAACCGCGGTCTTCCTCTTTCCGCTTGTGTTGACGCACTCAACCATGGGATCACCTCACGTTGGAACCCAGGAATTTGGATACGGCTCCCAGGGTAGTGTATTTGCCGGTAATCTTCCTGCAGGCCTCCTCGGGCCTCTCCTTCTCGCAGTCCTGGAACTGCTTGGGGGTGCCGACGAAGACGTGCAGCCTCCTGTAGGCCTCCCTTCCGGATGTAGAGGTCCAGGGAATCATTCCCCTGACGCACCTCTTGAACAGGAGGTCCGCCCTGCGGGGGTAGAAGGGTCCCTTCCTCTTGGTGGTGTCTCCGCGGTCGACCTTCGCTTTGAAGTCGGCGAAGACGTTCTCCTTGACGCCGGTGATGACGATGGCCTCGGCGTTGAGGACAACGATCTCCTCTCCATCCATGATCCTCTCGGCGACCACGCTGGCCAGCCTTCCGTGGATCAGGTTCCTTCCGTCGATAACAGTAACCATC
>CALUHQ010000031.1 GCA_944320485.1 Candidatus Methanomethylophilaceae archaeon | reverse complement strand
CCTCAACGTCCACCTCAGGGACAACAGGGGCGATGTCTCCAACAGGAGGGGTCTCAACATGATCGAGGCAAAGATCAGGAGGCTCGAGCGCTACTACAAGAGGAACGGCGTCCTTCCGGCTGACTGGAAATACTCCCTCAGCAACGCGGAGCTCATGCTCAAGTGAGTGTCCATGGAGGACATGGTACCTTCAAAACTCCTTTCCACTCTTTCTCAAGCCGCGGACATCGTCCGCGGCCACGAGTTCGTACAGGTATACTCCCACTACGATGCGGACGGCGTTTCTTCCGCGGCCATCCTGGCAAAGACCCTCATGAGGGCGGGCAAGGAGTTCCGCGTCACCCTGTTCACGACCCTGAACGACTACAACATGGAGGTCATCCGCAACAGCAAGGCGGACTGCGTCATAGTCTCCGACCTGGGAGCGTCCTACATAGACCAGCTGGACCAGATGGAGCAGGACGTGGTCGTGCTCGACCACCACACGATAATCTCCGAGGCCAAGAGGGTCTGCTACGCGAACCCCCACCTCTGCGGGATAGACGGCATGACCTCAGGATGCGGCGCGACCATGTGCCTCCTCTTCGCGGTCACCATGGACGAGAGGAACTGGGACCTGGTCCAGATCGCGTTCGCCGGGATAGCCGGCGACAGGCAGCACATCAACGGCGTCTCGGGCCTGAACGTGTACCTCCTCGAGGAGGGGACCAGGCGCAGATACATCGAGAGGATGCAGGGGTCCCTGATCCCCGCCGGCGACCTGATGACCGAGCTCTTCCTGTGCACCGACCCGTACATCCGCGGCGTCACCGGGGATGTGGACGGCGTCGCGAAGCTCATGTCGGATGCCGGGGTCGAGAACGGCAAGTCGTTCATGGACCTCACCGAGGAGGAGCGCAGGAGGCTCTCCTCTCTCATCGCCATCAAGCTCACCCAGCAGGGCGTGCTCCTGTCCTCCATGGAGGAGATCGCCCGCGACAGGTACTACCTGAAAGGCATGAAGATGGATGCGGAGAACCTGTCGTCCATCCTGAACAACTGCGGCCGCGCCGGGATCGGAGGCGTCGGGATCGCCGCCGGCATGGGCGACGAGAGGTGCCTCAACGAGGGCGCCGAGCAGAGCCGCGAATCCGCGAAGCTCGTGGTGGAGGCCATGGTGGACCTCGACAGGAGGGGACTGAACCAGATGGAGCACATCCAGTGGTTCGACTCCACGGACTCCGGTTTCACCGGGATGCTGTGCGGCATAGCCATGCAGTCCATCGGCGACCACACCAAGCCGACCATCGGCATGAACAAGTCCAACGACCCGGTCAACCTGTCCTCGAGGGGCATGTTCTGCCAGCTCGAGAGGGGCGTGGACCTCGCCAAAGCAATGAGGGAGGCATGCGCCTCCGTCGGAGGTCAGGGCGGCGGCCACAGGATAGCTGCCGGCGGATCCGTACCTCTGGACAAGGTCGACGAGTTCCTGGCCAACCTGGACAGGATCGTGGGTGAGCAGATCAGCTCCGCCAGGTGACCTCTACCTCGTCGGTCCTGAACCTCTGCCTGACGGCTGTCTCCGAGACATCCATCCTGACGCCAGAGTTGTACATCTCCGCGCCGAGCCACGCGATCATCGCGCCGTTGTCCATGCAGAACCTGCGGTCGGGCACGTACATCTCCGCGCCCCTAGCATGGGCCATCTCAGCGACCATCTCCCTGAGGCGGTTGTTCTGCGCGACCCCTCCGCCCAGGAGCACCTCGTCCTTGCCGATGTGCGCCATGGCCCTCTCGGTGACCTCCGTGAGCATCGCGAACGCCGTCTCCTGGACCGAGAGCGCGATGTCCTCCAGCGGGACCCCCCTCTTCTGCAGCGCGACGGCGGCGGTCATCAGGCCGGAGAACGAGACGTCCATTCCCTTGACGGAGTAGGGCAGCTCGTAGTAGCGGTCCCCCTCCTTGGCCAGCTTCTCGAATATCGGACCGGCGTAGAACCCCATGCCGAGCTCCCTGCCGAGCTTGTCCAGCATGTTGCCGACACCTATGTCCTGGGTCTCCCCGAATATCCTGTAGCGGCCCTCCGCGAACGCTATGACCTGGGTGTTGCCCCCGGATGCGTACAGAAGGGCGGGGTCGTCGCACCCGCACTGGGCGCGGCCTATCTCCACATGCGCGACGCAGTGGTTCACGCCCACGATCGGGACCCCCAGGGAGCATGACAGCGCCCTGGCGGCCGTCCCGGCTATGCGCAGGCACGGGCCGAGGCCGGGACCCATGGAGAAGGACACCAGGCCTATGTCGCGGAGGGAGACGCCGGCCTTCTCCAGGGCGTTCCCGAGGATCGTCGACACCATGTCTGAATGGTGGTTGGCCGCCTCCCTCGGATGGAGACCGCCCTCCTTCGGACGGAACATGTCGAGCTCGTTGGCCAGGACGCGGCAGTCATCATCGACTATGCCCACACCGAGCGTGTGGGCGGTCCCTTCTATACCGAGCGTGAGCATGTCTGTACCTCTCTGAAAACGGATGGGGGAGAGAATCCCATCATATAGATAAGTTGACCCCGTCGAAGCTTAGGTGTCTATGGAAGAATATGATATGGTCCGAATCCAACACGGATGGATGTCTGACATCGTACATTAGGTTCGGGTATATGTGTTGGTTGAGCCAAAACATATAAGAATAGGAAGGATATCATGCCCTATGCTGGGCTCGTGGTCTAGGGGTTATGACGTCGCCTTGACATGGCGGAGGTCGCCGGTTCAAATCCGGCCGGGCCCACCAGCTTTTCTCTACCTAACTGCGACTTCATCCAAGGTTCTGTCGTCGCAACGGATTTGATATCATGATTGATTTTGCAGCTATAATCGGGACCATAAACACCTATGTGTGGTACATCGCATTCGTGTTCATAGTCGGTCTCGGACTGTACTTCATGGCTATGCTGAAAGGTCTGCCGATCCTCAGGATCCACAAGACCTCCAGGCTCGCACTTTCGGGAACGAAGGAGGGCAAGCACAGCCACACGGTCTCGTCGTTCGAGGCCTTCTGCATAGGATTGGGTGCCCGTGTCGGTGTCGGTAACATCGCCGGAGTCGCCAGTGCGATCGTCGTGGGCGGACCTGGAGCCGTGTTCTGGATGTGGATCTTCGCGATCATCGGTTCAGCCAGCAGCTTCATGGAGTCCACCCTGTCCCAGATCTTCAAGGAGAAGAAATCCGACGGCCAGTACCACAGCGGACCTGCATACTACGCCCAGAAGGGACTCGGCAGCCGCAAGCTGGCCATCCTCCTCGCCCTGCTGATCATCATCACGTTCGGTATCGGTTTCGTGGGGGTCCAGGCCACCAACTCCGCCACGGCCCTCGACGGCGCGTTCAGCAAGTACCTCGGACTCGAAAACGGAACCGTCGTGTTCGGAGCCATCATCGCCCTTGCGGCGGCCATCATCATCTTCGGCGGACTGAAGAGGATCGCCGTGTTCTCCACCAGGCTCGTCCCCATCATGGCCCTCGCCTGGTTCGTGTTCTGCATCATCGTTGTATGCTGCAACATCGACGGGGTCGTCCATGCCGTTGAGATGATCTTCACCAACGCCTTCGGCATACAGTCCGTAGGAGGAGGAGCCCTAGGAGCCGTCATGATGATGGGTCTCAAGCGTGGAGTGTTCTCCAACGAGGCCGGTCTCGGTTCGATCGCCAACATCGCCGGAACCGCCGATGTCAAGCACCCTGTGAAGCAGGGAATGATCCAGTCCTTCGGGACCATCGTCGACACCCTGATCGTGTGCTCCTTCACCGCGTTCGTCATCCTGTCCTCTGGAACCTATGACTACATCATCGACGTGTACAACGGCGGAGTCACCGACGTCGGTAACGCGACGCTCGTGCAGAACATCGCGGCAGCCACGTTCATGGGAGAGGCCGGACCTGTCATCATCTCCGTGTTCCTCCTGCTGTTCGCCTTCACCAGTCTGATCGGATACTACACGATGAGCGAGTCCAACATCAGGTTCATCAAGGACGACAAGAAGTTCATCTTCGCCGTCCGTATCCTGGTCATCGCGGTCGCGTTCCTGTCCTGCGTCATCAGCACCGGACAGATGGAGACCATCTGCGACACATTCATGGCCGCGATGGGTGCGGTGAACATGGTCGTCGTGTTCCTGCTCAGCAAGTTCGTCTTCAGGGCCTACAAGGACTGGCGCGAACAGGAGGATGCCGGCGTAGAGGACCCCGTGTTCCACCGCTCCGTCGTGCAGGACCTCATCGATGAGAAGAAGGCCAACATCACCGAGTGGGAGTGATTGAAAACCGCCGGGGGACTCCCCCGGCATTCCAAAACCGTTTTTCTTTTCCTTGGTTCCGATCAGATGAGAACGGCGATGTTCTCCGAGATCACCGCATCGTCGTGGGCCTTGTATCCAAGGATGAACTCGATATCGTCGCTGTGCTTGCCCTTGATCATCTTCAGATCCGTGGAGTCGTAGTCGATGATGCCCTTGGCGACGACGTTGCCGTTGCAGACGATCTCCACGACATCGCCCTTGTTGAACCTGCCCTCCACATCCCTGATCCCGACCGGGAGCAGGGACTTGTGGGCGAGCACCGCCCTCTGGGCACCCTCGTCGATGACTATCCTCCCCGAGGGGTGGGCGGACTTGATCCAGCGCCTCTTCTTTGATATCCCCGCGTTGGCAACGAATATCGTTCCGACGTCCTCGCCGGTGACCGCCCTGTAGATGACCTGGTCCTCCTTGCTGAGGGCTATGATCATGCTGCATGCGGCGTCGTGGCACACCTGCGCGGCGTTGAGCTTCGTCTTCATGCCGCCGGTCCCCACGCCGGACACGGAGTCCCCGGCCATGTGGCGGACGTCGTCTATGCTCCAGACCACCGGCACCAGCTTGGCGTCGGGGTTGGACGTCGGGTCCGCGTTGTACAGGCCGGCCACATCCGAGAGTATCACCAGTAGGTCGGCATCGGTCCTGCTGGCGACGATGGCGGACAGGGTGTCGTTGTCCCCGAACTTGATCTCGCTGATGCACACGGCGTCGTTCTCGTTGAATATCGGCACGACCCCGTTCTTCAGGAGGGACTCGATGGTGTTGTTCATGTTCACCGCCTCGGTCCTGTCGGAGTAGTTGTCCAGAGTCATCAGGACCTGCCCGACCAGCATGCCGTGGCGCTGGAAGCACTCGCCCCACTCCTTCATCAGGATCCCCTGCCCGACGGCCGACGCCGCCTGCCTAATGGGGATCTCGTTCGGCTTGGGCTTGACCTTCATCGCCTTCAGGCCGATGGCTATGGCCCCCGAGGACACTATGAGCACCTCTATACCCATCTCCCTCAGGCGGGCGACCTGCTCAGCCACCGAGTCCATGAAGTCCCTGGATATCGAGGTCTGGTTCCTCATGATCGACGAGGACCCGATCTTCACGACGACCCTGCCGACCTGCCCCAGGAGGCCCTTCCTGGACTCCATCTCACTCTCCCCTGTACGGATAATCCTCTGAGGACGGCGTGTGCTTGAACGGCCTGCATCCCGGCCCGACGTAGTCCTTCACGACCTGCCCGTGCCCGACCAGGACGTACTTGTAGATCATCAGGCCCTCCATGCCGACCGGCCCGCGGGCGTGTATCTTGTTGGTGCTGATCCCGACCTCCGCACCCTTGCCGTACCTGTATCCGTCGGCGAACCTGGTGGATGCGTTTACGAACACATCGGCTGAGTCCACGGACCTGACGAAGGCAGCGGCCCTGCGGGGGTCCTCTGCGACGATGGCGTCGGTGTGGTGTGAACCGTGGGAGTTGATGAAGTCCACGGCCTCCGGGAGGGAGTCGACGACCTTGATCGATATCACCAGGTCCCCGTACTCGGTGTCCCAGTCCTCCGATGTGGCGGGTATGGCGTCGCTCAGAGCGCATACCCTCTCGTCGCCCCTCACCTCGACCCCGTTGGCCTCGTACGCCGAGACCATGCGGGGGATGAAGCTCCCGGCAATGGCCGAATCCACCAGCAGCGTCTCCGCCGCGTTGCAGACGGCGGGGTACTGTATCTTGGAGTCGAGGGCCACCTGCTCGGCCATGTCCTGGTCGGCGGAGCCGTCCACGTACACATGGCATATCCCAGCGGCATGACCCAGGACCGGGATCCTCGTGTTCTCCTGTATGTACCTGACGAACTCGTTGGAGCCCCGGGGAATCAGGAGGTCGATGTAGCCGTCCAGACCGAGTATCGTGCCGATGTCCGCCCTGGACTCCATGAGAACGAACGCCTCGCGGGGCACTCCGGCGGTCGCCGCTGCATCCCTGAGGATCGTGAACAGCACGCGGATGGAGTTGGCGGCCTCCCTGCCGCCCTTGAACGCCACGGAGTTACCCGATTTGAGGCACAGCGACATTATCTGCGGGACCACGTCGGGACGGGACTCGAAGATCATGCCCAGCATCCCTATCGGACACCTGATCTGGTACAGCGTGAGGCCGTCGTCCAGGTCTAGCGCCGACATCTGCTCACCCACAGGGTCGGGCAGACCGATGACGTCCTCGATGCCTGCGATCATCCCGTCGATCTTGGATCCGTCGATCTTGAGCCTCTTGTACATCGAGCCCGAGATCTCCCCTGCATCCAGCATCGCCTTCGAAGCCTCCAGGTCTGCGGCGTTCGCCTCCAGTATCTGCTCGCGGGACGCGTCCAGCGCCTCGGCCATCGCCCTCAGGGCGTTGTTCTTTACCTCGGTCGGAAGGACGGAGAGCTCTATGGAGGCCGCTTTGGCGCTCTTGACATCGGAGACGATATCGGACATGGTACCGTCACTGCGATGCCCGATTGCTCTTATATATGGTTCGACAGGTCCGGAGACCCATTGTTTTTATACCGTGAGAAAATGGGGGAATCGAAGCCGAGGTAGCCAAGCCCGGTATGGCGGCGGTCTCGAAAACCGCTGGAGTAATCCTCGGGAGTTCGAATCTCTCCCTCGGCGCCATCCCCCTTCTGCAACATCCATTACAGTCGTCCGCATCCACCACGAATTCGGTAGCCCCCCCCCCCGATTTAAATCCACGAAGCTGAATCACGGTCCGATGAACGACTCCCGGAAATTCCTGGCCGGCCTGGTGGCATCCGTCCTTCTCATCATCGTCGATGTGTGGCTCCTCATGTCCACGGACATGCCGATGTCGCTGTTCTGGGTGATCCTGATCGTATCCATTGTGATCCTGGTCCTACCGATCGTATCGTTCGAGGGCACGAAGGCCGAAGTGACCGGGGACCGCCTGCGCATTAAGGCGGCGTTCGTCGACCTGGACATCCCCCTGTCGAGCATCCAGGCGGTGGAGTACAGGGAGACGTTCGATGTCGGCCTGCGCATGTTCGGATACGGCGGACTCAGGAAGGGCTCCGGGGACTTCACCAACAAGGAGTTCGGGGCCTACGTCTTCGCGGGCGACACCAGGATCCACGGGTTCGTGGTCGTGAAGTACTCCGGCAGGATCGCCGCGTTCAACACGATAGACGAGACGACCACCTGCGGGATCTACGACGCCATCGTCTCCGCCACTGGATCGGAGGGCGGGACCGTGATGTCCTCCAAGGATCCGGAGACCCTCAGACGTAGCCACAGGAACCTCAAGTGGATCATGGTCTCCTGCATCGCCGTCGGCATCGTTGTTGTGATAGTTGTGGTCGCGCTGGCACTGTTCTCCGGCCATGCAGATGCGAGCATGGACGAGGACAGCCTCACCATCGATGCCACGATGATGCACCAGGACATCGCCTACACCGACATAGCGTACGTGGAGCTCCGCGAGGACATGGACTACGGGATGAGGGTCGGAGGCTACGGCGGCGCCGACATCAGCAGCGGGAAGTTCCGCAACGACGAGTTCGGGAACTACAAACTCGCGGTGCACAACTCCGTGAACGCTTGCATAGTGGTCCATAGGACGAACGGCGAGGTGACGGTGTTCAACATGCAGGACGACGGTTCGACGAGGGAGTTCTACGACAGACTGTCCATGGCCGTCTCCGAGGCCAAGGGCTCCGTGTCGACATGCCATTGTTCCGTCGCGATCGCCTGAGACGTCAGAGCATCAGCGCGGATGCGGTACCCCAGTACATCGCCACCCACTCGTTCGCACCCTGGAACATATACTCCACTCCCAGGGCGGCGAGCAGCAGCCCGACGATCTTGGACGTTATGCTCAGGGCGTTCACACCGACCAGGCGGACTATGGACGGTGACATCCTGAGGAGGGCCCACGTGGCGATCAGCGCCACCATGCCCGCCAGTATGACCTCGGCGTAGCCGTACTCCTGTGTGAACAGGATGGCGGCCGTGATGACCCCGGGGCCTGTCATTATCGGGGTGGCGACGATGATCCACGGCGCATCCTTCTCCTCGCTCATCTTGCTCATCTTGAGACCGAAGACCAGCTCGGCACCCATGAGGACCAGGATCACACCTCCCGCGACCCTGAAGCTCTCCATGGTGACCCCGAAGAGCGACATCAGCGGCGACCCGATGAAGATGAACATGAACAGGAGGACCCCGGCGACCACCACGGCGCGGTTGGCATAGCTCCTGAGCGTGTCGCGCCCCACCCCGCTGGTTATGGATAGGAACGTCGGTATGCTCGAGAAAGGGTTCATGACCAGGAATATGGACAGGGTCACCGAGGCGAGTGCAGCTATTTCCGCGATACCACCTGGGTGCATATATCGCCCATTTCGTAGAAATAATCTCCACGGCACGATATGCCGGTTGCCCCGATGTTGTATAAACAACGCTTTGACTAAATAATCTGAAACGGCTGTTAAATCAGATACCATGCAGCCGAACATGCAGAAATACCCGCTCACAGAGGAACAGATGGATGCCCTGCTAGACAGAGCCAGGATGGGTGTCATCTCCACCATCGGGGAGGACGGCTACCCCTACGGGACTCCCGTGAACTTCGTCGTCATGGACGGGAGGATATTCTTCCACGGAAGGAAGGTCGGGGAGAAGGTCTCCAACCTTAAGAGGGATCCCAGATGCTGCTTCACGGTCGTGGAGGAGCAGGGGTTCGAGAGATGCGACGACGGCGCGTGCAACACCACGTCTCTGTACGAGTCCGTCATCATCCGCGGGAAGGTCCGGATCATCGACGATGACGACCTGAAGATGAGGATCCTCAGGGCGATCGTCGACAAGCTGACCCCCGAGAGGAAGATGGACGAGATCGACGCCAAAAAGGTCCCGCCCACCGGGATCTTCGAGATCGTCCCCGAGTCCAAGACCGGCAAGTACCACTCCGCCGAACCCGGACACAAGGTCTACCAGTGAAACCTCAATGGGGGAGGGGTCGGGGAACCGACGTCCGCCCCTGCCTTTTCTTTTTCTGATCCATTGGTTCCTGATTGGTTCCGAACTAGTTCGGAACTAGTTCCGAACCATTAAATACGATTAACTGCTCATTCAAACCAGTATGGTGAACCTCGGAGAAGAGAACGAAACCACGGAATTCAAATCGAGCATCAGTCAGCTTGACAAGGGCATAATCGGGCTGACCGCCATGCTCAACGGACACAACCATGGGACCCTGTACATCGGAGTGGATGACCATGGTGATGTGATCGGGATGGACATCGGCGCCAGCACCCTTGAGACCATCAGGAACAGGATACGCAGCTTCGTCCAGCCACAGATTGTACCGGAGATCTCCGAACATAGGACGGAGGATGGCAAATCGTACATATCCGTCAGTGCGACCGGGTACAACATACCATACTCCTGCGATGGAAGGTACTACATCAGGAACGTCTCGTCCAACGAATCTGCGGGACCTGATGTTGTGGCCCAACTGGTCATGTCGAGGGGGATAGACCCGTTGAAGAACCAGAGGTCGGACCTGCAGGAACTCACATTCGAATCGTTGTTCGGCATGATGGTCACACGTGGCCTGCATCCACGGAACGACACGGGATTCTTCAGAAGCAATGGGATGGTGGACGACCACGGCGAGTTCAATCTGACGGCATACCTCGTCTCCGACCAGAACAGCATCCCAATGCAGGTGGTCAGTTTCAACGGAACCGACCGTACGGCTGTGTCGTCCAGAACCGATTACGGAGGACAGAGCCTGATATCGTCCTGCAGAGCCGTCCTGGAACGCGTATCGTCACTCATGATAACGAACGTGGACCTGTCCACGATGGTGAGGACCGAGAAGAACCTGTTCGATCTGGACGCGTTCAGGGAGGCGTGGATCAACGCATGCGTCCACAACATGTGGAGCGCCATGATCCCCCCTTCCGTTCTCGTCTTCTACGACAGGATAGAGGTGGTGTCCTACGGCAGAGTGCCGTTCCCGATATCCCTGGAGGACTTCTACAAGGGGGACAGCCGCCCGGTCAACAGGGCCCTGTTCGGACTGTTCTCACTGGTCGGGATGACCGAGCAGAGTGGCCACGGAGTGCCCACGATCGTCCACAGCTACGGCAGAGAGGCGTTCCATATAACAGACAACGGAATGGTCGTGACCATACCGTTCTCATTCGAACCGGATTTCGTCAAGGCGAGGAAAGAGACGGATTGGAACATGTCCGATCTCGATGATGAGAGCAGGAAGGTGCTCAGATGCCTGGAGGCCGACCCTGAGATCAAGCTCGCCGATGTGGCGGACAGGACCGGACTCAGCCTCTCATCCGTGAAGAAGATCGTGTCGTCGTTGAAATCGGAAGGGCGTTTGAGGAACGACGGCACCAACAGGAACAGCAGGTGGGTCGTCCTGAGACCATGAGACCGGGAGGGAGGGCCCTCCCGGGAGGTTTCATCCGGTGATGTCGTCGATGGTCTCCTGGATCTTGTCGCGGAGCTTCTTGCCCTTCTTCCCGCCCTTGGTCCCGCCGGCGGATGCGTCGAGCTTCTGAAGGAGCTCCCTCTCCTCGTCGGTGACCTTCTTGGGGACCTTGACGGCCACGCGGACCATCATGTCGCCGCGGCTGGACGAGTTCGTCCTGGGGAGACCCTTGCCGGGTATCCTGAGCACGGTGCCCACGTCCGTCCCCGCGGGGATCTTGAGCTGGACCTTGTCGCCGTCCAGTGTGGTGACGACCTCCTCGCCGCCGAGCACCAGCTTGGGATAGGTCGTGGTGATGCCGGTCCAGAGGTTGGGTCCGTCGCGGTCGAAGGTCTTGTCCTCCTTGACGTGGATGACCACGAACAGGTCCCCGGCGGGTCCGCCGTTGTACCCGGCGTTGCCCTCCCCGGCGACCCTGAGCCTCATTCCCTCCTCCATGCCCTTGGGGATGTTGAGGGAGATGTGGGCGTCCTTGTTCACCCTGCCGGCACCGCGGCAGTGGGGGCACTTCTCGTCGGACGTGCGGCCCCTCCCGCGGCACTCGGGACATTCCTCGATGGAGACCATCTGGCCGAACATGCTCTGGCGGACGGTCTGGATCTGGCCGGACCCCCCGCACTTGCGGCAGGTCGTGACCTTGCCGTCCTTCCCGCCGGTCCCCTTGCAGTGCTCGCACACCACGCTGTGGGGGATGTCCAGGTTGACCTTCTTCCCCTCCAGGACCTCCTTGAGCGTTATCTCCAGGTCGTACCTCAGGGACTCCCCCTGCTGGGGGGAGTTCCGGGACCTGCCGCGGCGTCCGCCGCCGAACATGGACCCGAAGATGTCCCCGAAGATGTCGCTTATGTCGTCCGCCCTGGTGAAGTCGTCCCACGTGAACCCGTCCTTACCGAACTGCTGCTTGACCCCGTCGTGTCCGTACTGGTCGTACATCTTCCTCTTGTCGGGGTCCGACAGCACCTCGTACGCCTCGGACAGCTCCTTGAACTTCGCCTCGGCGACGTCCTTGGGCTCGGTGGAGACGTCGGGGTGGTACTTCTTGGCAAGACTGCGGTATGCCTTCTTGATCTCGTCCTCTGACGCGGTCTTCTCCACGCCCAGGATCTCGTAGTAGTCCCTCGGCATCTCCGTTCACCCTCACTCGTCGTCGACGATCTTGTAGTCGGCGTCGACGTAGTCGCCGTTGCCGGCGGACTTCTCCTGGGAGGCCTGACCGGTGGTCCCGGCGTCCTGCTGGGCGCCGGCCTGCTGTCCGGCCTGCTGCTTGGATGCGTCCTGGTAGATCCTCTGGCTGATGGGCTCCATGGCCTTCATCAGGGCGTCCATCTTGGACTTGATGGCGTTGACGTCATCGCCCTTGTTGGCCGTCTCGAGGTCGGTGATGGCCTGCTCGATGGACATCCTCTCCTCCTGGGAGACCTTGTCGCCCAGCTCGTCCAGGGACTTCCTGACGGTGTACACCGCGGTCTCGGCCTGGTTGTGGACCTCCACGAGCTCCATCTTCTTCTTGTCGGCGTCGGCGAACTTCTCGGCCTGCTTGACCAGCTCGTCGATCTCCTCCTTGCTGAGCTTGTTGGAGGAGGCGATGGTGATCTTCTGCTCCTTGCCGGTGCCCAGGTCCTTGGCGGAGACGTTGATGATGCCGTTGGCGTCGATGTCGAAGGTGACCTCGATCTGGGGCACTCCCCTCCTCGCCGGGGGTATTCCGTCCAGGACGAACTTGCCGAGGGAGGTGTTGTCGGCAGCCATGGGCCTCTCTCCCTGCACGACGTTGATCTCCACGGAGGGCTGGTTGTCCACCGCGGTGGAGAACACCTGCGACTTCTTGGTCGGGATGGTGGTGTTCCTGTCGATCAGCTTGGTGGCGACTCCGCCCAGGGTCTCGATGCCCAGGGACAGGGGCGTGACGTCCAGCAGCAGGACGTCCTTGACCTCTCCGGACAGGACGGCGCCCTGGATGGCGGCTCCCATGGAGACGCACTCCATCGGGTCGATCCCACGCTGGATCTTGGGTCCGACGATGCTCTCGACGAAGTTCTGGATGATGGGCATCCTGGTGGGTCCTCCGACGAGGATGATCTTGTCGATCTTGTCGGGGTTGAGGCGGGCGTCGGACATGGCCTGGTCGATGGGTCCCCTGCACCTGGACACGATGGGCTCGACCAGCTCCTCCAGCTTGGCGCGGGTGATGGTCTGGATCAGGTGCTTGGGTCCGGTGGCGTCGGACGAGATGAACGGGAGGTTGATCTCGGTCTGCATGGTGGTGGACAGCTCGATCTTCGCCTTCTCGCATGCCTCCCTGACCCTCCAGAAGGCCATATTGTCGGCAGCGAGGTCAATGCCGGTCTCCTTCTGGAACTCGCCGATGACATACTTTGTCAGGGCCTCGTCCATGTCGGATCCGCCCAGCTGGGTGTCACCGGAGGTGGACAGCACCTGGAAGACGCCGTCGCTGAAGTCCATGATGGTGACATCCAGGGTTCCGCCTCCGAGGTCGAAGACCATGATCTTCTGCTCGACGTCGGACTTGTCCAGGCCGTACGCCAGGGCGGCCGCCGTGGGCTCGTTGATGATACGGACCACGTCGAGTCCGGCGATGGCGCCGGCGTCCTTCGTGGCCTGCCTCTGGTTGTCGTTGAAGTACGCAGGGACGGTGATGACCGCCTTCTCGACGGTCTCGCCGAGGTAGGACTCCGCATCCTTCTTGATCTTCTGGAGGATGAAAGCCGAGATCTGCTGAGGGGTGTACTCCTTTCCGAGGGCGGTGACCTTCTCGTTGGATCCCATCTTCCTCTTCACGTTCTTGATGGTCCCGTCGGGGTTCGTGACGGCCTGCCTCCTGGCGGGCTCTCCGACCAGAAGCTGGCCGTCCTTGGTGAAAGCGACGTAGGAGGGGAATGATTTCCCTCCGACGCTGGTACCCTCTGCGCTGGGGATCATGGTGGGCCTGCCGCCCTCCATGACGGATGCGGCGGAGTTGCTCGTACCCAGGTCGATTCCGATTATTCTTGACATATTCACTCACCTTCGTTCTCTGTTTCCTTGCTCTCTTTCGATTCTGCTTTCTCTTCCGTTTTCCTAGTGACTTTGACTTTGGAGTAACGGAGGACCTTGCCGTTCAGTGTGTATCCCTTCTGGAACACCTCTGCGATCATACCGTCCTCCTCCCCGTCCACCGCGCAGAGCGCCTCGTGGAGCTCGGGGTCGAACTTCCCTTCCGAGGGGATCTCCCTGAGGCCGTTGGACTCCAGGACCTTCATCAGGTTGGCCCTCACGCCCCTGATCCCCTTCACGAACTCCGTCTCCTCGCCGGCATGCTCCAGCGCGCGGTCCAGGTCGTCGACGACCGTGAGAAGGTCCCCCACGATGGACGAGCAGGCGTACTTCCTGAACTCCTCGTTCTCGCGTTGGGTCCTCTTGCGGTAGTTGTCGAAGTCGGCCTGGAGCCTGCGTGCCATGTCCAGGTACTTCTCCGCCTGGGCCTGCGCCTCCTCCAGCTTGGATGAGACGTCGTCGCCCTCCGCTGCGGCCTTGCTCTCTTCAGACTTACCAGTCATGGGTGCACCTTCTTAGTCGTTCGATAATCGATGTTGAATGAGGGGCAGGTGCCCCTCGGTTTGCTTGGAACTTCAGTCGTCCATTCCGGGGGGCATGCCGCCCTCTCCCACCTGGGGGGTCGGGCTGGCCTTCGACGCGATGACGTCGTCAATCCTGAGGATCATGACGGCGGCGTCGGTGGCGGAGTTGATGGCCTGCTTGCCGATCCTGTAGGGCTCGATGACGTTGAGGCCCATCATGTCCTCGATCTTTCCGGTGTAGGGGTTCAGGCCGGCGTAGACGTTCCCGTCCTTGTGGGCCTTCCTCATCTGGATCAGGATGTCGATGGGGTCGAGTCCGGCGTTCTCGGCGAGGGTGGCGGGGATGGACTCCATGGCGGAGGCGAAGGCCTCGATGGCGATCTGCTCCCTTCCGCCGACGGTGGCGGCGTAGTCGCGGAGCTGCATGGCGATCTCCATGGCGGTGGATCCTCCACCGGTGACCATCATGCCGTCCTCGATGGCGACCTTGACGACGGACCAGGCGTCGACCAGGGACCTCTCGACCTCGTC
>CALUHQ010000030.1 GCA_944320485.1 Candidatus Methanomethylophilaceae archaeon | reverse complement strand
GGTTCCTCGCGGGCAACACGATCCGCCAGATCAAGCAGGTCGTGGAGGACGACATAGGCGTCAAGTTCGAGCTCAGGCAGTGCCGCAGGACCTTCGGCCAGAGGAATCTGGACAGGGGCCTGGACATCGAGTCCGCGAGCGTCCTGATGGGGCATGCGACCACCAACACGACGGAGAGGTTCTACAGCAGGATGAAGCTGGAGAAGGCTCAGAACAACCTCAGGAAGGTGTGGATGGCGAATCCATGCGATGGCGAACACGACGAATGAAGGGTCAAATCGATGATCTGGGTGGAGAAGAGATGGCGAACAGGAGGGGATTCGAACCCCCGGCCTGCAGCTTAGGAGGCTGCTGCCATATCCAGACTAGGCCACCTGTCCGTCGAACCCCTTGATTGGCGTCCAACATATAATTGTTTCGGTTGGGTCGGAGCCTACCCAGAATGGTGGATGGATGATCGGCAGGCTCCGACCTTCGCCGGGTGATGTACTTCGGGGGAAGTAACGAGGTTGAATACCTCGAACGATTATTTAAACAATTTCATGTAATGTTTGATTAGTTTGTTTGATTCAACAATTTATTTATTTACAATATTTTGTTAGAACTGTATATATACCTCCTCACCCATGTACGGTCCGGGATGCATTTTGCCGTCTGGCCGCAAGAAGAGGATCATGATAGCGTGCGTGACCTTCGAGACATCGAAGGTGGTGGAGCCAGCGCTCTATTACGAGGTCAACAAGATCCATATCATACGCTATCTGAAGGATCCCAACTCCGATGCGGGGAGGACCTACGACAGTTTCTGCAGGAGGGTGTGCGAGCGCCTGGAATCCGAGTCCCCGCGTCCGGTGGAGATAGAGGTGCACAACGAGCGTGTCAGCGACTTCCCCGTGATGCTCCGCACGGTCCTATCCATAATCCAGACGGAGAACCGCGCGGACGAGTGCGAGATCTATGTCAACATCTCGTCCGGATCCCCGGAGTACTCCGCCGCGTCCGCGGTGGCGTCCATGATGGTACCGGGGACGATCCCGTTCTCCGTGGGGACCCAGGAGTACACGGTGTCCAGCGACCGCATCCGGGACGTGTACTTCGTCGACGGTGAGCCGGTAGGCCTCACCAAGTCCACATATCCTCCCAGGGCAGTGCCGGTGTACTCCATCCAGATACCGGAGGAGCATCTGGTCCGCGGCCTCAGGGTCCTCGACAGGAGGAGCCGTGCCAAGCAGTCCATCACGAGCGGCGGCATGATACCTGCTCTCAAGGAGGCCGGCATATGGTACCGCGACACGGAGACCGACGACCCCGTCCGCAGGGAGAACCAGAAGCAGACCGAGGCCGTTTACTACCAGAGGGATTTCATATCCAAGTGGGTCAGGAACGGCTGGATCCGGAAGGACGACCTCGTCAACAAGTACATTCTCACGGACGAGGGGCACAACGTCATCAACACGTTCTACCTGGAGTGACCGTCAATACGGTGCATTCCTTTCGATTCTCATCCTAAGCTATGCTATGGTTGTGGATGTAACATTACAAATCTAACTAGAATAACAAACATAACAAACATCAGTAAATATAGTCTCGGGGGCATCTTTCTCATGCAGCCATCAGGGCGGCAGGAGAGGAAGATGACATACTACCAGCAGACTCTGTTGATACCGAAGCCGAGACAGCGCCTGGAGGACAGCAGGAGACCCTCGGGTCCCGGATACAAGAGGGCCGAACCCAGGAACGCTCCTAACAGGGACCTGAACACCATCCTCGCGTTCTTCGACTGAGACCTTCCCGGGAGGCCCTCCGGCCTCCCCGGATTTGAAATATCCTCCCGACCATCGGGGGTCCATGGACGCCACAATCTTCTCGGATTCCCATGTGGAGGGAGCCGTCGATCTCGATGACCTGCGGATAAGGAGGTGCTGCGGATGCGTCAAGTGCCTGACCGAGGAGCAGGGCAGGTGCCACATCGACGACGGGTTCTCCGGAAGGTTCGACGACATACTGGGACATCGCACGCTGGTGTTCGACGTGCATCCCAGGGGCGGGAGGCTGCCGACGATCATCCTGAAGGCGGTCGAGCGCGTGTCCAACGTCCTGGAGGCGTACACAGACAGCGGAGGTAATGTCCCGCTGTCATGCGACTCCGTGGCACTGCGCGACGTGGAGTTCCACGTGCACGGTGACATGGACAGGGAGGACTTCGAGAGGGAGATGAGGGCTGATCTCGAGAAAGGTCCCGTGAAGGCAGTGTCCTTCTTCTACGATTGAAATATGGGATGTGATCCCCGGCCGTGCGACCGGGGAATGAGTTTCAGAACCGATACCGGATCACTCGGCGGCGGGGGCGTCGGTCTTCTTGGCGGACTCCCAGACCTGCACGAACTCGACGCGGTCGACACCGAAGACGTTGCGGTAGTCGGAGACGAGCTTGTACTTGGCGATTGCCCAGCCCTCGTGGAACTTGCAGATCTCGGCCTCGGTGACGACGACCTTGTCCTCCATGATGCCGAACCCGAATCCCTCGGAGGTGCCGAAGTCCATCTCCATGACGCACTTGGCCTTCTCGACGGCGTCGGTGACCTCCTCGACGACGGTCAGCTTGTACATGAGGTCGTGGCCGGCCAGGGGGCTGTTGAAGTCGACCTTGACGCGTCCGGCACCGACGGACATGACGATTCCGCTGCGGTTGCCGAGGCTGACGGACATTCCGGGGTAGGGGTTGATCTCGTTCTTGTAGAACTCCTTGATGGGGTGGAG
>CALUHQ010000029.1 GCA_944320485.1 Candidatus Methanomethylophilaceae archaeon | reverse complement strand
CGAGGGACCCGGTGTGGGAGGACGCGGCGGCGGAACCGGCCTGGGTCCTTCCGCTCTTGAAGACCACGATGGGCTTCTTGACCTTGGTGTTCTGGATCTCGTTGACGAACTTCTCACCGTTGGTGATACCCTCGCAGTACATGCCCAGGACCTTGGTCTGGGGGTCCTCCATGATGTCGTGGATGATGTCCGCCTCGTCCAGGTCGGCCTTGTTTCCGAAGGTGACGAAGTTGGCGATTCCCATCCCGTTGAAGATGGCCCAGTCGATGATGGAGGATCCGACGGCTCCGGACTGGGAGAAGATGGATATGTTACCCACAGGGGGCAGCAGGTGCGCGAACGTGGCGTTGACACCGGCTCCGGGGTTCATGACTCCGAAGCAGTTGGGTCCGAGGAACTTGACCCCGGACTCCTTGGCGACCTGGATGAGCTCCTTCTCGAGCTCGGCTCCTGCAGCACTCTCCTCTTTGAACCCGGCGGTGAGGATGGCGGCGTAGGGGACCTTGGCCTCCCCCAGCTTCCTGACCTCTTCGGCCACCAGGGTGTTCTTGACTGCGAACACGGCGAGGTCGACGGGCTCCCCGATCTCCTTGACGGAGGTGTAGGCCTTCAGGCCCTGGATCTCCCCTCCCTTGGGGTTGATGGGGTAGAGCTTGCCCTTGAAGCCTGCGTTGATCATGTTCTTGAGAAGCATTCCGCCCAGCTTCGTCTCGTCATTGGATGCTCCAATGATTGCTACGGATTCAGGCGTGAGTAGTCCTTTCATGTGGCGTGGTATCTTGTACCCTTTGATAAAGCTTTGTGCAAATATCGTAGCCATTCTACTGATTCCGTAGAATTGTTGAAGGAATCCGTAGAAAATCGATACCTATTTCCACAGAATCAGTAAAATTACGACAATAGACGTATATTTTTTCGTACATTTCCCGATTGCAGACGCATAATACGTCGAATGCCGAAGTCCCGACAGCATTGAAATACTCCGACGGACAATGGATGTACGCCGTGCCGGCGAAGGGGCGCGATCCGTGAACGCCATGTGCACGGGACGGCGTACAGTGGCCCGTTTCCCATTCGTATGGGGCTCCTGCGGGAGCTGCCGGCGCGTCGCCGGAGCGATGACCGGAGGCCAACGTCGGGTCCGACACACACCCCCTGCGTAAGTCAGTGCTCCGAGACCGGCGTCATCGTCGGACCGTGAAAGAGTGTGTTAGCGCACGGGGGACACCCTCACAGCGACATCTGCATGCGGGACAGCTGGTCCTCCAGCGCCCTCCTCCCCGGATACCTCGACAGCAGCTCGTCGTACTCGGCCCCGCGGCGGGTCGGGGTCGGGTTGAATCCCATGCTGATGTACGCTATCTGCGCGTACAGGCAGTAGTCCAGCAGGTCCTTGGGGACGCATCTGTCGTCCAGACGGCTGGACATGACGACCACCTTCATCAGCACGCTGGCCTTCCCGGCCCTGGACGACGTGTTCGGGGGCGCCCATGCGATGAACAGGTCCGGGTCCCTCTCCACGAGCCCGCGGTCCACCAGCCTCTCGTACGACTCCGCCAGGTCCACCTCGGACCCCTCGGTGGTTCTGGAAAGCCCCCTGAACCTGCGTATGAAGATTGGCTGCTTGGTGTGGACGAAGTCGTCCGATGTTATCCATCCCCTCACATCGTCCGGGTACGGCGACGCATCGTCCCTGATCCTCCCGAATATCGTCTCCGCCAGCGACGCGAGGACCTTCTCCGGCGCATCCGCCAGGTAGTCGCTGACCTCGAAGGATATCCACTTGGGGGAGCGCGTCCACTTTATCTTGAAGTCCCTGAAGGCGGCGAACTCCGCGGTTGTCTCCTCGTACCCGTTCCTCCTGCCGACGGCGGCGAATATGGCCGTCAGAGTGCTGTTGTTCATGTCTTCTTCTCCTGCGGATCTGTGCCGCGATCTCGAAGACCACGGGGCCTGCGGATAAACGGGCCACCGTGCAACCACACTGCGCCGCGGACCGGGGCGCGCCTCCCCCTCTTTCTGTAATGACTAGATTATATGCGCCGACGGCGATTCCGTGTCCATGAAGGAAGACCCCGAGCAGAGGGAGCGCACCGACAGGATCATCGAGGCGATAAGGAGGGAGTACGGCTTCGTGCCGGTCGTGAACCAGGTGCTCAGCACCAGGCCCGACCTGTTCCTGCCGCTGTCGGCCGCCAGCAGGGCAGTCCTCGAGGGGGACGGGGACCTGGACAGGAAGCAGAGGTACCTGTGCGCGATCTCCGCCGCCACGGCGGTCGGGGGCGAGTACTGCATCGACGTCCAGACCAGGCACGCCATCGCCGCCGGTGCGACCAAGGACGAGGTCCTGGAGGCCATGCTCATCGGGTCCCACATGGCCATGACCCGCTCCCAGTCGTACGCCCTCAGGAAGTACGCGGAGAACTTCGGCATCGAACTGGAACCGATAGACGAAAAGTAACAACGTTAATCTAAAATACGGCACCGTCGTTCAAAGGTCGATTCAAATGGTTCAGATTAGCCCCGATGCGGAGAAGTTCATCAACGACCTGCTGGAGAAGAACCAGAAGGTCGGATACGGCATCAAGATCTACCTGTCTGGCTTCGCATGCTCCGGACCCCAGTTCGGCATGTCCTTCCAGGAGAAGGCCAACGAGGGCGAGAACATCGACAAGTCCGCCAACGGATTCGACATGTTCTACGACGACGAGACCAAGAAGGAGCTGGAGGAGTGCGTCATCGAGTTCATCGACGACCCCAACTTCGGCACCGGACTCACCATCAGGAACCCCAACTTCAACGGCTGCGCCTCCTGCGGCGGCGGATGCCACTAAACGAGTTCATCGGGGGCCCGACCCCCATCCTTTTATCCCTTCCCCACGAATCACGTCCGCTCACATGGCGTACGTTAAGCATCCACGCATAGTCCCCGACACGGTCGAGGAGCGCAGGTACCAGACCAACATGGTCAACGGGTGCCTGGAGAGGAACTCGCTCCTGATACTCCCGACCGGGCTGGGCAAGACGATCGTGGCACTCAGGTTGGCAGCGGAGTTCCTGGACAGGGGGAAGGTCCTGGTCCTCGCACCGACGAAGCCGCTGGTGGACCAGCACAGGGAGACGTTCACGACCCTCCTGGTCGGCGCCAGGGTGGGCGAGATGAACGGCAACATGAAGCCTGACACCAGGGCCGCAGTCGTGGAAAGGTCGGACGTGGTGGTCTCCACGCCGCAGTCCGTCGCCAACGACCTGGAGGCCGGGAGGTACGGGCTCCAGGGGTTCTCCCTGATCATCTACGACGAGGCCCATCGCGGCACCGGGAACTACGCATACGTGAGGGTGGCGGGGTTCTGCCCGAAGGGTGCCAGGTGCGTGGGGATGACAGCGTCCCCGGGAAGCAGCGTCTCCAGGATCGAGGAGGTCTGCATCAACCTCCATCTCAGGCGCATCGACGTGAAGTCGGACGACGACCCGGACGTCTCGCCGTACATCCACTACACCTACGTCAACAGGATAGAGCTGAACGTGCCCCAGGACCTGATGGACGCCTCCGCCCTGCTGAGGTCCATCCTGGACCACTTCGTGGGGGAGATGGCGAGCCTGGGTCTCGTCAACCCGTCCTGGCAGATATCCACCACGTACATGCTCACCATCGGCGCTAACCTGCAGGCGAGGCTGTCCAGGGGCGAGAAGACGGCCATAGTCTTCAGGGGACTGGCACTCCACTCCATATGCATCAAGCTGCTCCACGCCGTCGCCCTGGCGGAGACCCAGGGGATGACCCCGCTCAGGGCCTACCTCCACAAGATCGAGGAGGAGGCCGACCAGAAGGAAGGGGGCAGGAGCGCGAGGGAGATAGTCAAGCGCCCCGAGTTCGTCGGCGTCAGGTCCATCATGGACAAGTCCAACGTCGAGCACTCGAAGGTCTCCCGCGTCATGTCCATAGTCAGCAGGACGGTGAACTCCGACCCGGACGCCAAGGTCATGGTCTTCGCCCAGTACAGGGAGACCTGCGAGATGCTTGTGTCCAAGATCTCCGCGGTGGAGGGTGCCAGGGTCGCTCTGCTCGTCGGGCAGTCCAACGGCGGCCTGAAGCAGAAGGAGCAGGTCGCTCTGCTGGACGGCTTCCGCGGCGGGGAGTACAACGTCATCGTATCGACATCCGTGGGCGAGGAGGGCCTGGACGTGTCCAGCACGAACGCGGTCATCTTCTACGAACCGGTCTCGTCCGAGATCAGGACCATCCAGAGGCGCGGGAGGACCGGCAGGAAGAACGACGGCGAGGTATACGTGCTCGTGGCGAAGGGGACGCTGGACGAGGTCCTGGAGAGGTCGAGCGCGGAGAAGGAGGCGGCCATGAGGGCCCGCCTGGAGAAGCTGAGCCAGGACCTCAGCAGGGGCACGTCCCCCATCGTCCGCAAGAACCAGATGAAGCTCGACGGGTTCCGATGACGGGGGCAATCGAAAACTCATTATCCGCCCCCGCGATGACCGTGTCATGCTCTACTCCGACCTGGCAGAGACGTTCGACAGACTGGAATCCACGGGCAGCCGCCTCGAGATGACCTCCATACTCGCTGAGTTCTTCCGCAGGGCGGACAAGACCGAGCTCAGGAGGATAGTCTACCTCAGCCAGGGGAAGCTCCACCCGGACTTCGTGCCGGGTGTCCTCGGGATGGCCGACAGGCTGGTCCTGAAGGCGATCGCCATGACGTCCGGGACGCCGGAGGACAAGGTGGAGGAGATGGCCGTGAAGACCGGCGACCCCGGGCAGGTCGCGGAGACCCTCATCACCAAGAAGAAGCAGATGACGCTGTTCTCCGAGGACCTCACCGTGGACAGGGTGGTCAAGGGTCTGACCGCCATAGAGAACGCCGACGGCAAGGACTCCCAGGACAAGAAGCAGAAGACCCTGGCATCGCTGCTGCACGACTCAGGCCCGCTGGAGGCCAGGTACCTGTGCAGGACCGTCACCGGCAGGATGAGGGTCGGGGCCGCCGACATGACGATACTGGACGCCCTGGCGGAGGCATTCGCCACGAAGGAGGACCGCCCGGCCATCGAGAGGGCGTTCAACGTGACGTGCGACATCGGCCTGGTGGCCGAGACCATCGCAGAGGGCGGCATGGGGGCCATCGGCAGGATACACGTGAGCGTGGACAGCCCCGTCAAGGTGATGCTGGCCGAGAGGCTCCCCTCCATCGACGAGGTCGTCGAGCGCATGGGCGGACGCTGCGCCATGGAGTACAAGTACGACGGCATAAGGGTGCAGGCCCACATCGGGGAGGGATCGGTCAGGCTGTACTCCAGGAGGCTGGAGGACCTGACGTCCAACTTCCCGGACATAGCCGAGTCCCTGAGGAGGCAGTGCAGGCACCGCGAGGCCATCATCGAGGGGGAGTGCGTGGCCATCGACCCGGAGACTGGCTTCATGCTCCCGTTCCAGAACGTCACCCACCGCCGCAAGAAGCACGGGATGGACGAGGCCGTCAGGGACGTCCCCGTCAGGATATTCATGTTCGACATGCTGTACGCGGACGGCAGGGACATGACCCACGAGCCCTACCTCGAGAGGAGGTCGGCGCTGCAGGACGGGTTCGAGATCGACGGACAGGTCCAGATGACCACCATGCGCATCGTCGAGAGCCCCGAGGAGGGGGAGGAGTTCTTCTCCTCCGCCATCGCCTCCAGGTGCGAGGGGATCATGGCCAAGTCCGTGGCGGCGGACTCGGTGTACCGCGCCGGGTCCAGGGGGTTCCTCTGGATCAAGTACAAGAAGGACTACCAGAAGGGGCTCACCGACTCCTTCGACCTCGCCGTTGTCGGGGCGTTCTACGGCATGGGGAAGAGGGCCGGCAGGTACGGTGCCCTGCTGATGGCGGCGTACGACAACGAGACCGGCCGGTTCGAGACCGTCTGCAAGCTGGGCACCGGCTTCGACGACGCATTCCTGGACGCCATGCCCGCGCTCCTGGACGGGACCCTGTCGGAGGACAGGCCGCAGTCCGTGGACGCCGAGATGATGCCGGACGTCTGGTTCGAGCCGGCTGTGGTGCTGGAGGTCGTCGCCGCGGAGATCACCCTCAGCCCCATCCACACCGCCGCGAAGGACGTCCTCAAGGAGGGCTCCGGTCTCGGCATAAGGTTCCCGAGGTTCACCGGGAGGGTCAGGGACGACAAGACCCCGGAGCAGTGCACCACCGTGTCCGAGATCGTCGAGATGTACGGGATGCAGGTCCACGACTCCGACGGCCTGTCAGAGGCCCCATCCGACATGGACGAGTGAACTTTGTCGGATGTCGCACATTCCGACCGGCAACCCACATAGCTTTTATAATAAGAGGTCGTGCTACCGCAGGTGTGGACCCCGGTCCGCAGGATGGGATGATATAGTGAACATGGAGGAACGCGGCGTGGACAACTCGAACAACTGTGCCGGCGAAAGAAGCGCCGACGAGCACAACGTATGGGACGGAAGCGGCGACTGACACCGTATCCGGAACCGAGCCTAGTTTCACAAACCCCTTAAGCCAACATTGTCCCGGCGCCGATGCGCCGGGACCTGCTGTTTTTCTCTTCCTTCAAGCGTACCCGTTGAGCCTCATGAGCGCCGAGACCATCCCCTCCACGAGGGAGCGGACGCCCTTCATCCCCTGGACGTCGTCCTCGTAGGCCGGGGAGTTCAGGGCCCTGATGATCGGCATGGGGTACGACCCGGAGACGAGCATCCTGTTGGCGAGCATGAAGTCCACCATCTGGTTGTAGACGAGGGACGCCCCGTCGTGGCCGCACACGGCTATCGCACCGCCGACCTTGCCGGCCAGGCCGTGGTCGCCCTTTCCGAAGACCAGCGCCGCCCTCTCCATGAAGGTCTGCATGACGCTGGGACACGCGTTCATGTACGTGGGGGCGGCCATCAGGACGCCGTCGGCCAGCCTGAGCCTGTCCAGGATGTCGTTGAGGCCGTCGTCCTCGTCAATGCACCTGCCGTCGCCCCTGATCTCGCATGTCATGCACACGTTGCAGTTCACGAAGCTGTACTCGTAGAGGTGGATGATCTCCATCTCCACGCCCTCCCTCTCGAACATGTCCTGCACGTCGTTCAGGATGTTGCTGGTGTTGCCGATGGGACGGGGGCTTCCGTTGAGGGCGATGATCTTCATGAGCGCAGGAATCCCCGCACCGGTTAAGCCAGTATCGACCCTTCCTGCCGTTCCTAACAATCGTTAAATAAACCGACCATCTCGTCCCCCCAGGCCGTGGAATTTACCCTTAAATAGAGGCAGAATATTCACGCCGTTATCAAGGTGGAAACATGACGGAAATGCTGAAGGTGGTCGACCTCCACGCCTGTGCGGGCGAAAGGGAGATCCTGAAGGGAGTCAACCTCACCGTCAACGAAGGGGAGACCTGCGTCCTGTTCGGGCCCAACGGGTCCGGGAAGTCGACGCTTATGTCCACGATCATGGGGTACAGCTCGATCGAGGTGACGCAGGGCGAGATCCTGTTCAAGGGGGAGGACATTACGGACAAGACCGTCGACCAGCGCGCCAAGATGGGCATCGGCATGATGATGCAGCGCCCCCCGAACATCTTCGGGGTGAAGCTCGGCGACCTCATCAAGGCGTCGTCCCCCATCGGGGCATCCGTACTGGAGGACGCCTCCAAGTTCAAGATGCAGGACTTCCTGGACAGGGAGGTCAACGTCGGGTTCTCCGGAGGGGAGATCAAGAGGTCCGAGCTGCTGCAGCTCACCGCCCAGAAGCCGGACTTCATACTCCTGGACGAGCCCGAGTCCGGGGTCGACCTGGAGAACATCGACCTGATCGGCAGGAAGGTCCACGACCTCCTGTACGACGGCAGCTGCCCCGGGAGGCAGAGGCACGTGTCCTCGCTGGTCATCACCCACACCGGCCAGATCATGGACTACATCGGCGCCGACCGCGGGTACGTCATGAAGGAGGGCAGGATCTTCTGCTCCGGCAGGCCCACGGACCTTCTGAAGGAGATCAAGGAGAACGGATACGGAGAGTGCGACGCATGCCAGCAGATAATCAAGCTGTGAAGGACGCCCTGTCCAAGAAGGGCGCCTTCGGCGCCGACCTGGACCTGGAGCACTACGACGAGGGCTCCGGGGACACCAGGACCATCGACGACCTCCAGAGCTCGGAGTACAAGGACTACATGGAGAAGGTCGGGATCGTCGCCGACGAGATCAACCGCTCCGGCACGCTCATGTTCATCGACAACGGCATGAGCCACTGCCACAGCAACCAGCAGGAGGGCCTGGAGCTCATGTCCGTGAAGGACGCCGTGAAGAAGTACGACTGGGTCAAGGACTACTTCTGGAAGGCCATGGACCCCGCCAAGGACAAGTACACCGCCAAGACGTACCTGGAGGACTCCGACGGGTACTTCATCCGCGTGAAGTCCGGGTACCACATCAAGGACCCCGTGCAGACCTGCATGATGATCGACACGGACAAGACCGTCCAGAACGTCCACAACCTGGTGATCGTGGAGGACAACGCATCCCTGGAGATCCTCACCGGATGCTCCACCTCGCCCCATGCGAACGACGCGCTCCACATCGGTGTGTCGGAGATCTACATCGGGGAGAACAGCGACGTCTCCTTCTCCATGATTCACAGCTGGGGCAAGCAGACCGGCGTCCGCCCGAGGACCGCCACCCAGGTCGGGAAGAACTCCAGGTACACCAACAACTACGTCATCCTGAACCCGGTCGGGAGCCTGCAGAGCTTCCCCACCGCCACCCTGGCGGAGGGGGCGTCCGCCCTGTACAACACCATGTGCATAGCGCACGAAGGCTCCGACATCGACACCGGCGGTCTCGTCTACCTCAACGGCAGGGACAGCAACGCCCAGATCATGAGCAGGAGCATATCCATGGGCGGGCACATGTGCGCCCGCGGACGCCTGGTCGGCAACGCGCCCGGCGTCAAGGCCCACCTCGAGTGCAGGAGCATCATCATGAAGGACGGCGGCTCCACCAACGCCGTCCCCGAGCTCGAGGCCCACGTCGCCGATGTGGAGATGACCCACGAGGCCGCGGTCGGGAAGATCGCCAGGGACCAGATCGAGTACCTCATGTCCAGGGGCCTCGACGAGGACCAGGCGGTCAGCATGATCGTCAGGGGATTCCTCTCCGGAAGCATCAACGGGCTGCCCCCCGCGCTCCAGCAGGAGCTGGACACCGCGATCGAGCAGGCCAACCTGGGCGACTGAAATCCATTCCTGCGGGTCCGGGGCGACGTCCCCGGCCCGCGATTCCTGTTTTAAACCGGTGACGCCATCCGTCACCCATGTCCAAGAACGACAACCCACGTCCGCTGCTCGTCACGCTGATAGCGGTCATCTACCTGCTGATGGCGCTGGTGTTCCTGGCAGCCGCGGCCCTGTCGCTGGGCGGGATCGAGTTGGAGATAGACATGAGCGAGGAGCTCCTGTCGCTGTTCGGCGGCTCCTCCCTGATCCTCGGCCTGTTCCTGCTCGTCATCTCCATCGGATTCTTCAGAGGATGGAGCATATTCTGGTACCTGGGAGTGATCGTCACCGTCATCTCCCTGCTGCTCAGCGCGGCGACCATCCTGTCGGGATCGATGGGTTCAATCATCCCGACCCTGGTCCTCCTGATCGTCCTCCTGTACCTCTTCAAGAGGAACGTGAAGGATTTCTTCCTCGGATGAGGCAAACGGCCCGGAAAGGCCACCCTTCTCCCTTCTCAGAGCCTGAACTCGGCATGCGTCTCGATGACCGTCAGGACGTTGCCGTCCGGGTCCAGGAAGGACGTGTGCGTGCCGAACGGTCCCCTGACGGGGTCCACAACGAACTCGACATCCTCGTCTATGAGCCTGCGGCGGGTGTTGTACGGCGAGTCCACACCGAACACCGCCCCGATGTGGACGCCCACCTGCTCAGACCTCCTGAGGATGATGCGGCAGTCCCCGCGGACCATGTACACGTTGTCCTGATCGGACCCCAGCTCGCGCATCCCGAGTATCTCGCTGTAGAACCCCGCCGAGGCCCCGGGATCCCTCACCGGTATGACGCAGGCGAAGATGCTCTCCGGGAGCCCCTCCACCGTATATTCGAAATTCCCTCCGTGCGGATCTCCGATGGGCATGCTTCCGCGGATGCCTGTGCCGATAAATCAATTGCTCCCAGAACCCCTGATTTCTCACAGAAATTCCGATTCCTACGGGATTTTCGACGGTCCAAGAGTCCGTTGAAAACCCCGTTAATGAAAATCATTAAATAGATGTCCTCAATACCATGGCATACTGCCCTGGTAGTGTAGCGGCCTATCATGAAGCCCTGTCGAGGCTTCGACTCGGATTCGAATTCCGACCAGGGCGCTCATCCCTTTTTTTTTGTTTAAGTTTGTTGCGAACTCCTTTGATTTCGTTGTTTTCGATTTCATCCAACGTTTGTTGTTAAATACGGAATGCACGATGCGATGGTAATACGAATGATTTAATTCGTATCACTCAATGTGATAGCATGAAGTACGGAATCATAAGCGGAATCGCCATCGTGATCCTGCTGGCATCCCCCTTCGCCATGGTGGATGCGGACGGATCCGACGAAGGGTTCGTCATAACCGATGGCGACGGAAAGACATACACCTATGATGGACCGTCTGACCATATCATCTCGACTGGATACGCGGTCTCCCACACGCTCCAGCAACTGGGCGTCCTGGACAAGGTTGTGGCCACGGACCTCTACGGGAGCAGCGACTACGCCCTCAGCAGCTTCGGGGACGATTCCCTATCGTCCATGGACGCGTTGAACCTCGGCAGCATATTCAGCAAGGACATCATCGACTCCTTCGAGAGGGAGGTCCCGCGTCTCCATGAGATGGGACTCTTCGACTTCGACGACACCATCATCCTGACCACCTCCTCCAACATCTACGATATCCGCGACATCCTGAACGCGCTCGGGTTCACACACGTCCTCCTCTACAAGGACGTGGACGACTACGACACCATTGTGAACATGATGAGGACGATCTCCCTCATCTCCACGGGAGAGGTCGACGACAGGGTGGCGCAGATGCAGCAGAGTGCGGACAGAATATCCGAACTCACCGCCGACGTCGAGCCTGCGAAGGCCCTCTACGTTTGGCACAACTCCAACGGCATATCAGTAGGCAACACCGGCATCATGTCCTCTATCCTCGAGATATGCCATGCCGAGCAGATCGGCCTGGACCCGTCCGTTGACAAGGGCTACTACGGCAGCGAGAGCGACATCATCCAGCTGATCGGGGAGAACCGCGATGCCGTCGTGTTCATCAACTACAGCTACTTCACCGCCGGAGGCACCATCAGCGATTTCAGGGAGAAGTACCTGGGGAACGACCAGAGCATAAAGGTCGTCGAGATGGACAGGCTCTGGAACAACTACTGCTTCGAATCCGGGGAAGCGCTGGAGACAATCGCGCAGTATCTATACCCGGAGCTTTTCGGAGTCGCCGACGACGATACCAATGCCGATGACGGCGACGGGACCAGCATATGGCTCTACGTCGGACTCGCAGTTGTCGCCATCGCCGTGATCGTCTGCGTAGGCGTGATCAGAAGACCTTGAGAACCGGGAGGGAGGAGATGAACAGGAAGGTGACGATATTGGCCATAATCGCGGTCCTCGCGGTACTCCTGTTCGTCTTCATCCTCCTCAACCTTTCATACGCATCCAGACCCCTCACGATCGGGGAGGTCTGGGATGCACTCACCGGAGAGGGCACCTGGGCGAACAACATCATCGTCCGCAACGTGAACGCACCCATGGTCGTCATAGGCATCTTCGTGGGTGCCGGCCTGGCGGTCACAGGTGGCGTCATGCAGGCGGTGTTCAGGAACCCTCTGGCTTCGCCGTACATCCTCGGACTGTCCTCCGGGGCATCCCTCGGTGCCGCGCTGTCCATCGTCCTCTCGATATCGTTCATCCCCGCGGCCATATGCCAGCCGCTGTTCGCGTTCGTGTTCTGCCTGCTGACCATGGTCCTGGTGTACGGCATCTCTCGCTCCGGCGGGAGCTCCGTCAGGACGGAGACGTTGGTCCTTGCGGGTGTCGCGATATCGTCGCTGATCTCCGCCATAGTGTCGCTTCTGACGTACATAGCCCCCAGCGACGAGATGCAGGACATCGTGTACTGGTCGATGGGAAGCCTGTCCAACGTCGAATGGGAGGAGATGGCGTTCGTCATCCCGGTCGTGATAGTGGGGTGCCTGATCATGATGACGCAGGCCCGCAACCTCAACGCCATGATGCTCGGGGATGCACATGCGATGGACCTCGGCGTCGATGTCAGACGCGTCAGGCTGTACCTCCTCGTGGTCTCGTCCCTGGTCGTTGCCGCATGCGTAGCCTTCGTGGGGACGATAGGATTCATAGGGCTGGTCATCCCGCACATATTCAGACTCATCCTGGGTCCTGACAACCGTCTGATCCTCCCCATATCGTTCCTTGGAGGGTCGGCGTTCATCATAATGTGCAACTACGTCGGTCATGTCGTCGCCCCGTCGTACGGTGTCCTGCCGATCGGCGTCGTCACCGCGATCATCGGCGCCCCGTTCTTCATCTACCTTCTGATGAGCAGGAAGAAGGAGGTGGGATGGTGACAGCCCCCATCGAGACGCGCGACCTGTGCTACGAGTACAACCAGCGCCAGATCCTGGATCGCGTATCATTCAGCCTGCATCCGGGTGAGATCCTCGGGATCCTCGGTCCGAACGGTTGCGGGAAGACCACGCTCCTGAAGAACCTCAACAAGAACCTGAAGCCGATGAAGGGATGCGTGCTCCTCGAGGGGAATGACCTCGAGGGAATGCACAAGAAGGACATAGCCAGGCACATCGCATCCGTTCCCCAGACCAACGAGATACGCTTCGCGTTCACAGTCAGGGAGATCGTCGAGATGGGCAGGATGCCGTTCCAGGAGGCCCTGCGCGGAAACAGCTCGGAGGATGAGAGGATAGTGGAGGAGGCCATGGAGCAGGCGGGCGTCTCGAGCATGGCCGACCGCTACATCAACACCATGAGCGGCGGGGAGAGGCAGAGGGTGATAATCGCGAGAGCGCTGGCACAGTCCCCCGAGATCCTACTGATGGACGAACCCACGCTGCATCTGGACATAAACATGCAGTTCGAGGTCCTGGACCTGATATCGTCCCTCGCTCGCAAAAGAGGATTGTCCGTCATAATCGTCTCCCACGACCTGCCGATGGTCGCAAGATACTGCGACAGGATGATACTGATCCACGACAGGAAGGTCTTCGCCGAAGGTGCTCCAGAGGATATTCTGACTCCCGGGAACATGCGCACGGTGTTCAACATCGATGCGGAATACGGCAGGGATGAGCGCGGGAACCCCACCGTGAAGCTTTTCGGCGCCTGCAGACGTCCTTGATTTGCCGTCCTAAAATGCATAAGCATATGCATAGGAATATGCATAAGCATATGCATAAGAAAATGCACAGGATGTGATCCTATGATACCGGTCAACCTGACTGAGCTCCTCGAGGGGACTATCGTCGAGAGCAGCCGCATCGAGTTCAAACAGGGCTGGAACCCCGAGAAGGTGCTGCATACGATCTGCGCCTTCGCCAACAACATCGACAACCTCGGAGGAGGGTACATCGTTATCGGCATCGGGGAGGTCGACGGGAAACCGGTCGACTACACCGGGATCGACACGGACTCCACCCCACGTATCGAGAAGGAGCTGTTCCAGCTATGCAACACGATCACACCCCCGTATGTTCCCGAGATCTCGGTCAAGAGCTACAATGGGGTGTCCCTTCTGGTCATCTGGGCGCATGGAGGGGAGTCCCGCCCGTACAAATGCCCCGTTCGGATCAGCTCGAAGAAGAACGAGAACGTCGAGAGGGCGTACTACATCAGGAAGCTCTCCAACACCGTCAGGGCCAACCGCGACGATGAAATCGCCCTCTTCAATAGGAGCGCCACGGTGCCATTCGACGACATGGTCAATGAGAGCGCTTCGATCAGGGACATAAGCGACTGGCTGGTGGAGGGGTACCTGAAACGCATCGGCAGCGGCCTGGACCTCGGAAGAACGAACGCCATGGAGGTGTACAGGTCCCTGAGGATCGTGAGGGGCCCAGCCGAGATGCCCAGGCCCGTCAACATAGGGCTCCTGATGTTCTCCGAGAAGCCGGGTAGGTTCTTCCCGGAGGCCCACATAGAAGTGGCGTACATCCCCGACGAGACCGGGTCCGGGATGGTGGAGGGCAGGTTCGACGGCCCCGTGGACAATCAGATCAGGGATGCGCTGTCCTTCGTGAGGAGCTACATCAGAGAGATGGTCGTCAAGGTCCCAGATCGGGCCGAGGCGGTGAGGGTGTTCAACTACCCGTTCCAGGCGATAGAGGAGACCCTGGTGAACGCGGTGTACCACAAGGACTACAGGATCCCCCAGCCGATCAAGGTCTACATCCGCCCGGACTGCATAACCGTGTTCAGCTGTCCCGGTCCGGACCGCAGCATCTCGGACGACATGCTGGAGAGATGCGAGCTCCGGTGCGAGTACAGCCTCAACGGGCGCCTTGGAGACTTCCTCAAGGAGCAGAAGCTGGCGGAGGGCCGCAACACCGGGATACCCAAGGTCCTGAGGAGCCTGGAGGACAACGGTTCCGGGATGCCGAGGTACGAGACCGACCGGGACCGCCGCTTCCTCCGCGTCGTCATACCCGTCCACGAGATGTTCCTGGAGACGGCCAGAAGGGCCGCGGACAGACCTGCCGACGGGACCAGGAGGAACAGGGACCCGGATGAGACCAAGGCGGCCATCCTGGAGTCGCTTAGGGTCAACGGATACCAGTCAGGCAAGAGCCTGGCCATGTCCGTCGGGTACAGCAGCGTCAACAACACGTTCCGCAGGTGCCTCAGGGAGCTCATGGACGCCGGGGATGTAGAGTACCTGTACCCGGATGCCCCGACCGACAGACGTCAGAAGGTCTGCCTGTCGAGACGCACCCCAAAAGGTACTTGAACAACCGTATCTGTAGGCGGTCCCATGCGTTGGATGCTCCGCAGCAAGATCCACAGGGCGACCGTGACACAGACCCGCGTAGACTACGAGGGCAGCATCACCGTCGACGAGGACCTGCTGGACCGTGCCGGTATATGGGTCGGGGAGAAGGTCCTGGTGGCCGATGTGGACAACGGCTCGCGCTTCGAGACCTACACCCTCCCCGGGAAGAGGGGGAGCGGCGTCATCGCCATCAACGGTGCCGCTGCCCATCTCAGCGGAGAGGGGCACAAGGTCATCATCATGGCGTTCGAGCTCACGGACGAGCCCATCCACGCCAAGGTCGTACTGGTCGGCCCGGACAACGGCGTGGCCAGGGAGCTGGTCTATTGAGGGTCACCGTCTACTCCGACGGGGGGTCCAGGGGGAACCCGGGCTCGTCAGCCTACGCCATCGTCGTCACTTCTTCAGGCAGGGTCATCCATGAGCACGCGGAGTTCCTGGGCGTCCACACCAACAACTACGCCGAGTACAGGGGACTGATCGCGGCGATCGGGAAGGCAGTGGAGCTCGGGGCCGACGAGGCTGAGTTCGTCATGGACTCCCAGCTGGTCATCAGGCAGATGAACGGCGAGTACCGCGTCAAGAACAAGGACATGGCAGAGCTGCACGCCGATGCGTCGGCCCTCGCATCGATGATCCCTAAGGTCACGTACAGGAACGTCAGGAGGTCGGAGGAGTTCATCCCCCGGGCGGACGCCCTCCTGAACGCGGAGATGGACCGCCATTGAATGGAATGGACGGGGTCGCCCCATCCGGTTTGTGAACAGACCTCTGATCTCGTCCAGGAGGCTGATGTCGATCGTCATGCTGAGGTCATCAGCATTCCATACTGATCCTGCTCGAACCCCGGATAGGCCACCGTGGCGGTGCCACGATGTGACCGGGCATCGATGGTCATCCCGCTCCCACCGATCCGGACGTGATCATGAGGTACCTGCACCACTGTCGCCGCCGCTCGGGGACTCCACGAAGATCGTCCCTGCGATCAGGTCCATGGACGTCGTAGCTGTTATCCCGAGGATCGTAGCAGACGCCTCACCGTGGTACAGCACCCCGTTGTCCGGCGATATCCACAGCTTGGCGGAGGCGCCCATGTAGGTGCCCTCCCATCTCTCGCACGAAACCTTTCCGAACGCAGTCTGCAGAGCCTCGGTTCCTTGGCTGGAGAGCCCCGTAAGCTCCTCCTTCGGAGGCAGGAGGTCGCCTAGGAACTCGGCACGGGTCATCAGACCCAGCTTCGTGGTGACCCCGTCCGATGTCTCGGTCACATCATACAGGTCGCCGCTGATACCGACGATCGTCAGGGTGGACTCTGTGACCTCCGTCTCGCCCAACGAACTGAGCGTCTCCTTGACCGTGTAGTAGTCTCCGACCTCGAAGCTCTCCTTCAGGGCCGGTGCCTTGTCACCATTGCCCTCTTTAAGCAGGTAGTACACGGCGACCCCGGCAACGATGACGATAATAACGACCGCTATGACGGCCAGCATCTTCTTGTTCATAATCTGGACCTCCATTGAAAGAGACCCGGGATCCGCTAGGACGATAATTCCCTACCTTGGACCCCGGGCCGTTGTAAAATCCACCGGCATGCCGGCGATGTCGGAATCAGGCCTCCTGCAGGAAGCTGTTACCGACGAGGGTGAACGTCATGGTCTGTCCGTTGTAGGACATCTCCACATAGTACATCATATGGGTGCTGCTGCTGACCCACATCTTCATGGTCCCCTGGCTCTCGTCGGTCACCTCGTAGATTGTGCACACGACATCGCCAGCGACCGTGGACAGGGTCTCGGTTCCTACCTCTTCGGCCCCGACTATATATGCCAACGGCATCATTCCGACCAGGAACTCATCCTCGGACTCGGTGAGGGTCATCTGACCGCCATCTCCCTCATAAGCCACGGTGAGCGTCGCCCCATCGATGGATAGGACCTCCTGGCTCGTCGTGAAGGTCACGTCACCGAAAGTGGTCTTGTACTCGTAGAAGTCCCCGACGCGCACGGAGAGGTCGCTCCTGAGGGCGTCCTTGTACTTGATGTCATCGCCCGAAGGCGTATCGGGTACCAGGAAGAGGTTCGTGTCGACGAGTTCCCTGGATATGGAATACGTTCCCTGATCTGTATCCTGGGATGCCTCTGTGCGGAATGCCACACCGTTGTCGGGGCATACCCAGACTTTGTAGCTCGCACCTTCGATCGAACCCTCCATGACGTCGCACATGACGTTGCCGAAAGCGGTGTCGAGGACCTCGCTTGTGATCTTTGAGAATGATGCAAGATCGTCTGCCGGCGGAATCATGTCGCTGAGGAAACCGCCGAGCATTGAGATCTCGATAGTGCCGGTGTCGTCGCTCAATGATGCCTTGTCTATCCCACCCTCCGTCCTGAGGAATGTGTACTTGGAGGTGGTGGTCTCTGTCACGCCTGTCGGAGATGCCCATGACTCTTCCAGGACATAGTAGTCCCCGGCTACGTAACCGTCTTTCAACTCCAACTTGACGGTGTCGGGGACATCGTCATCCCCTCCCCCTCCGTTCTGCCATAAAATATAGGCCGCTGCCGCAGCCATCACTATGATGATGACCGCTACGGCTGCCAAAACCTTTGAGTTCATACAAACGTCTTGTGATTATGACTATTTATAGCGGTGATTTGGAAAGGTTCATCTTCAGCATCAGAAGGCCTAGAAATTGGAAACATCTCGGCGTTTCGATTGTGTTACATGCATGAAATATAATGCTTTCTGGATTCGTTTATAAATGGGAGAACGATACGGCATTCTAGTTTCTAATATCATAGTTTGGGAACCTCGGCGGTATTGCGTCACGGATCCCGTGCATCTGACATCCTCGAAGGGATTTGTTTTAAGGTCCATTCACCATATGGCGGCCCATGGACGGCACACCAGCCATCGAGGCCGTCGGACTCACGAAGATGTACGGCGGTTTCGCCGCCATATCGGATGTCAATCTGAAGGTCAGGAGAGGTGAATTCATGGGTCTTCTCGGTCCCAACGGGGCGGGGAAGAGCACCACGCTGAAGGCGATCACCGGACTCCTGACCCCCACATCCGGAACGGTGAGGATCGACGGCATAGACATCAAGGACCACAGGCATGCGATGGAGCATGTCGGATGCGTCATAGAGACGCCGGAACCGTACCCCGGGTTCACGCCGGCGGAGATCCTCCAGTACGTGGGGAGGATCTACGGCCTGGACTCCAGGGAGATAGAGATACGCTCCAGGGACGTCCTCGAGATCATGAGGATGTGGGAGTGGCGCGACAAAAAGGTGGGGGAGTTCTCCAAGGGAATGAGGCAGAGGGTGGTCCTCGCGCAGGCGCTCCTGGCCAACCCCCAGACCATCATCCTCGACGAGCCCACCTCGGGACTGGACCCGAGGGGTATGATCGAGATCAGGCAGACCCTCGCCGAACTGAAATCGAAGAACCGCAGCCTGCTCATCAGCACGCACATCCTCAGCGAGGTGTCCGAGATCTGCGGTTCCGTCACCATGATCCGCGACGGCAGGGTCATAGCCTCCGGGGACGTCTCCAGGCTGATCCACGGCGTCGGGGCGGACAAGGAGATCACCCTCGAGATCCGCACGCTGAAGCCCCTGACCCCCCAGGTCATCAGCGACCTGGAGCACTGCCAGGGCGTCAGGGCATCCGAGAGGATGGGCGACTACTCCGTCAAGCTGGAGTTCGCCGGCACCACCGAGGACCAGGCGCACGTCACCGAGACCGCCTTCAGGAGCGGCCTCGGCATCCTCGCCCTGAACGAGAAGGGAGCCGACCTGGAGTCCCTGTACATGGAGCTGACCAAGGGGGATGAGATCCAATGAGCGACATCCTTCAGAGACCCAAGGGGAGGCACTCCGCCGAGGAGGACCCCGTGACCGAGACCAAGGAGAAGAAGTCCCTGTTCGGCAGGAAGGACGACTCCGCAACAGAGGCCAAGAAGGAGAGGAAACCGCTGTTCGGGAAGGGCGACGACGCCGCCGAACCAGAGCCGTTCGTACCTCCTGTGCAGGAGCCGGTGAAGGAACCGGAGCCCGTGCAGACCAAGGCCTCGATAAACCTCGCAGGGTCCACCCCGCAGGAGGGACCCGCTCCCGAACCCGAGCAGTCCGACTTCCCTGACCAGCCCCCCGAACAGAAGAAGGGGCTCTTCGGGAGGAAGGAGGAGGACAGGAAGGGCACCTGGGGCGACAGGGGCTACAGCGCCACCGATGAGGAGGCCCACAGGGACAGGACTTACCGCATACCGTCCTTCGTGGGGCAGACCGTGACCATGTTCATGGTCCAGATGAAGCTGTACTCGAAGATGAAGTGGACCTACTTCATGCTCTTCATGGCGGTGCTCATCCCGATTATATCGTTCGCCGTCCCGGACATCTTCGACTCGATGGCCGCCCAGATGGGGTCGTCCACCGAGTACATAGGCACCCTCCTGGCGATGATGCCCATATTCCTCGGGTTCTTCACCGCCGTGCTGAGCGGGCCCTCCATAGGACGCGAGTTCAAGGAGAGGACCGCGTACATGAACGTCTCGCTGCCCGTGTCAAGGGCGTCCTTCTACCTCGGGAAGTACCTTGCAGGACTCCTGCTGTCCATAGGCATCTTCATGTTCGCCTACGGGATGGCGGTCATCACCGCGATGACCCACTACGACTTCATCTTCGCGGACCTGATCACAGAGTCGCTGGCGACCATGATCGTCGCCATATTCGTCTACTCGGCGACGGCGTTCTGCATCGGGGCGTTCAAGAGGAAGCCTTCCAGCATGGCCCCGTTCATCCTGATGACGTTCCTGCTGCCCGCGCTGTTCATCATAGTGGCGCTGAGGTACGAGGCATGGGGCCTGATGCTCCTGCCGTGCTTCCTGCCCGATGTGTCCCTGGCAGCGATGGGGACGCCTATGGTCGGCTCGGTGTCCGGGTTCGTGAGCATGGTCATGGGATTCTCCGCCGTCGACGCGGGGGAGGTCTGGACCATGGTCGGGATCGGCGTCGTCTGGGGCCTGGTGTTCCTGATACTCGGACTTGTCAAGACTATGAGGAGGGAGATGTGATGATGGGAACAACGAAGACGGCATTCGTCGTGGCGCTGATGTGCGTCATATGCCTCTCACCGCTGGCCTTCGACGACAGCGACGCGGACGAATCCCTCAGGATGTCGGACAACTACCTCTACAAGGCCACAGTCGTCCTCGAACCTGGGAAAGACATCTGGACCATGGGCTCGTACTTCGTCACCAAAGAGGGGAGCCCCAACGACCAGCTGATGGACCGCTACCTGCAGAATCCGACGGACACCAGCATCAACCTCTCCGAGGACGACCAGTGGGAATTGGTAAACGGGTACATAACGGAACCGACCACGGTGAACGTCTACATGAGCGGCGGGAACTACCTGTACAACGATTACTTCAACGGATGGGGCCACGTGGCCAAGTGGAACCGTGTGCTGGAGCCCTACAACGACGACCGCCTGACGTTCTTCGTCAAGGCGGGGGACAGGTTCGAACTTGACATCACGATCAGGAACGAGAACGGGAGCGTCTGCGAGGCCTACCTGTACACAAACCTGGGGAGCGAGGACATCGTCAACGGGCACTACAGCCGCGTCATGGAGTCCAGCACCTCCGTCAGCGTCAGAACCAACACGAACGGCATATACTTCGACGTCTGGTACGATGCGAGCGGGTACAGCGCACCCAACGGGTCCCCGACGGTGTACGCTGCGGTCTGCATCCTGATCACCATGGTGATCCTGGGCGTCCTCGTGGTAGCGGGACTCAAGCCCAAGTGGTCGAAGTGAACATCTTACCGGGGCCCGGCCCCGGGATCGCCCTCCCGCATCCCGATTGTGGGTGCGGGAGGGGTTCTGGTTTTGATAACGTGATGCCGAGGGATCCGACTCGCGTCAGCCCCTGATCGTCTGGCAGAGGTCCCCGACGGCCACCAGGGTCTGCTCCCCGGTGGACATGTCCCTGAGGGTGACTGACCCCTGCTCCATCTCCTTGGCGCCGACGATGACCGCATACCTTGCCCTGGCGGAGGAGGCGAACTTCAGCGCCTTCGCCATCTTCCTGCCCATGATGTCCACATCGGCGGAAATCCCCTCGGCCCTCAGCATGGCGGCTATCTCCGACGCCTTGACCCTCATGTCGTCGGACACGGACAGGACGTAGGCGTCGAGTCCCTCGTAGTCGTACTGGAAGCCCTCCTTCTCGAGAGCCAGGAGGATCCTGTCGAACCCGATGGCGAAGCCTGTCGAGAACACCTTCTCCCCTCCGAAGAGCTCCGAGAGCGTGTAGGACCCGCCTCCGCAGATCTGCTTCTCGGCCCCCAGTGCGGGCGCCTCGGCCTCGAAGACCATGCCCGTGTAGTAATCCAGGCCCCTGACGACGCCCAGGTCGATCTCCAGGTCCCTCACGCCCATGGCGTCGAGGTTGGCGACGACCCTCCTGAGCCAGTCGCCCGCATCCCCGGGGACCCTGTCCAGGACCTCGGTGCCGCCCACCGTCTCGGTGAGGGCGAAGATGTCGTCGATGTCCTCGTCGGAGACGCCTATGTCCTGCATGAGCGGGCGGGCCTCGTCGTAGAGCTTCTTATCGAGCTTCTGGAGGACCTCCGCGGTCCTCTCGGCGGGGACGCCGGCGTCGGCGATCCTCTGCCTCAGCACCCCGATGTGCCCTATGCGGATCCTGTAGTCCTTGATCCCGATCTGCTTGATCATGGCGGAGGCCAGCGCGATGGCCTCGGCGTCGGTCTCGGGGGTGGCCCCTCCGATGATCTCGGCACCGAACTGGAAGAACTCCCTGTACCTGCCGCTCTGGGGCCTCTCGTACCTGAAGCACTGGCCGAAGTAGAACACCTTAATCGGCTTCGGCTCGTTGCTCATGCCGTTCACGAACATCCTGACGACCGGGGCGGTCATCTCGGGACGGAGGGCGATCTGCCTGCCGCCCTTGTCCTCGAAGGCGTAGAGCTCCTTGAGCACGTTGGGGCCGGACCTGAGGATGAAGAGCTCCGCATCCTCGAAGATGGGGGTCTCCACCTCCCTGAACCCGAAGGTCCTCGCGGTGTGCCTGAGCCTGTTCTCGAAGAACCTGCGTCTCTCCATCTCATCGGGAAGGAAGTCCCTTGTACCGCGCGGACACTGAATCATGCCCGTTGCGATGGCACGGTCCGATATAATGGTTGGTGGTCGCCGGGACATCATGAAATATCCTCACCCCGATTGGCATCCATGGACGCCAGGACCCTGGCCGGGAAGACGCTGTTCTTCGTTCTGATATGCGTGTTCGTGTCCGGGTTCTCCGGTGTGTTCGGCCAGGAGAACTCCCTCGTGGGCGTGATAATCATAGTCCTGGCTCTGACCATGCTGTCCAGGGACCTGTCGGTGAGGCCCGTCTGGAACCTGGGTGTGATGTGCGCGTGCACCCTCGCCATGGGGACGTTCTCCTTCCTGTCGGTATGGCTCGGCGACCCGTTCGTCGGTGCGGCCCTCAATTTCTTGTTCGTGTTCGGGGCCTGCTTCTACGCGCTGCACGACCTGAGCTCCCCCATGCACTTCCCGTTCCTGCTGGGATACGCGTTCATGCTGTCGGCACCCATCGGCGCCGAGGGGATCCCCCTCAGGGTAGCCGCCCTGCTGCTGGGGTCCGTCTTCGTGGTCGGGCTGAACGTGCTGTTCCACCACGTCTCGAAGGGGAGGAGGGAGCGCGATGGGATGGTGGCGATATGCAGGGAGGTGTCGTCCCTGTGCACCACCATCAAGGCCGGATCCGTCGCCACCACCGACAGGCTCGACGGCCTGTGCTCGACGATGGACGGCTACCTCTACGAGCGCCTGAAGTCCAGGTTCGTCTCTAGGCCGGGCGACCGCAGGATGCTGGACGTTGTCGTCTCCCTGCAGGTCATAGGGACGGCGGTCTGCGACAGGGAGAGGGACCCCGCCGTCCTGGACGGGATCGCCGGCATATCCGATGCCCTGGCATCGTTCCAGCAGGGGGACGACATGCAGCCCCTCCTGGACCGCATAGACTCCTTCCTCAGGGAGATGGACGCTGACCCGGAGACCCGCACGGCGCTGAGGATCCTGAGGGACGACCTGTGGAGGATGTCGTTCAGCACGACGGAGGAGAGGTTCGACGAGGCCGACGTCCCGGCCTCGTTCCGTGCTGGCACCATCCTGAGGGAGAACATGCGCCTTGATTCCGTCAGGTTCACGTTCTCGTTCCGCATGGCCCTCATGTTCTCGCTGTGTGCATTCGCATGGCAGTACTCGGGGGACGAGAACGCGAAGGCGCTGGTGTTCACGACCATAGCCATGGTCCAGCCTTATTTGGAAGGGACCGCGAGGCGCACCGCGATGCGTCTGCTCGGCACGTTCGTCGGGATCCTGGCCGCGATCGCCTCCCTGGTCATCGCCGGCGGGGACCTCGGGACGCTGACGGCCATCCTGCTGGTGGCGAACTACGTGTTCACGGTGACTGCGCCCAAGAGGTACGAGGTCATGATGGCGTTCATCACACTATCCTCGCTGCTCACCGCGATGATGACCAATCCTCCGGAGACCATACTGACCGAGAGGGTGGCGATGATCATCGCGGGCGTGCTCATAGCCAGTATCGCCAACAGGGTCATCCTCCCGTACCGTCTGGCGGACGAGAACATCGTCCTCGGCGGGAGGTACGTCGACATCACTGGCGGTCAGATACGCAGCCTCGGCGACGCCGCGGACGGGCGCAGGGACCCTATGGGCGAGACGGCCCTGGTCCTCAGAGCGGCCACGATCTCGTCCAAGATGCGCATGAACGTCACCAGCAGGAGGAACCTGGCGGTGGAGATGCTGCTGTCCAGACAGGACAACCTGACGGCCAGGATCATGCTCCTGTCCAGGTCGATGGAGACCGCCGACTCGAGATGCCGCGGGATCATCCGCGACATGGTCGGAGGCTTCGATCCGTCGGGACCGCCGGAAACGGTCGACACCGACGGACTCGATGACAAGGAGGCGGACCTCGTCAGGGAGGCCGCTGGGATCCTGGACGGGTACAGGCGCGACCGCGCCCTTTACAGCCGGATCTCCGGGGCCGGGGCTCAGCATCTATAACTCCGTGCAGGACGATTCCGCCTCATGCGCACCCTGTTCCTCGGCGGAGACATAATCACAATGAACGGCGACGCGGCCGGCGCCGTGGTCGTGGAAGACGGCACCGTGCTGCGCGTCGGAGATGCGGACGCGCTGCGTTCCGATTTCCCGGACGCCGAGGTGCGTGACCTCGGCGGCATGGCGCTCATGCCCGGGTTCGTGGACGCCCACGGGCACTTCGTGGCCTACGCCATGTCCCTCCTGCAGCTCTCCCTGAGGGAGGCCAGGGACATCGGCACACTGATGGACCTCATCCGTGAAAGGGCCTCCGCCACCGGCGACGGGGGGTGGGTGGACGCACGCGACTACGATCCGTCCAAGCTCTCGGAGCGCAGGGACCCCACCCTGGAGGAGCTGGACTCCGCATGCCCCGACAGACCGCTCTGCCTTCACCACGTGTCCGGCCACCTCGGACTCTTCAACTCCGCGGCGATGAAGGCACTGGGCGTCGACTCGTACAGGCTGGAGGAGGGACCGTTCATATCAGCCATACAGAGGATACCCGCCGGTTCCCCCGAGGACATCCACAGGGTCATGCTGAAGGCCCAGGAGAGGTTCGCGTCGTACGGCATCACGACTGCCCAGGAGGCCCTGATCAAGAAGGAGATGGTCCCTCTGGTCATGCCCCTGATCGGATCCGACGAGTTCTGGATCGACGTGATGGGATTCGTGGATGCCGCGCACAGGGACGAGGTCCTGGGGATGCTCGGATGCCGGGTCGGTGAATGGAGTGGGCATCTGAAGGTCAAGGGTATGAAGATCCTCCTCGACGGATCGCCGCAGGGCGGTACCGCATGGATGGCTGAGCCGTACCTTGACGGTCACAACGGCTCCGCGACCGTGGACCTGGATGACCTTCGTCGCTATCTGGAGGATGCCGCAGATGACGGGCTCGAGGTCGCCGTGCACTGCAACGGTGATGCCGCCTGCAGGGCCCTGGTCGATGCCGCGGAGGACGTGTCGGGGAGGACCGGACTGGAGCAGCACGTGGTGATGATACACTCCCAGTTCCTGACCCCCGACCTCATGGACCGCATGAAGGCCATCGGCATGGAGCCTTCTTTCTTCGTGTCACACGCCTGGTACTGGGGCGACCTCTACGTGGAGCTGTTCGGACGCGAGCGCGCGGACCGCCTCAGCCCTTGCGGGACGGCCCTGTCCAAGGGGATGAGGATCACCCTGCATCAGGACGAGCCGGTCCTCGAGCCGTGGCCGATGGACGCCGTATTCTGCGCCGTGAACAGATTGACCGAGGGCGGGGAAGTCCGCGGGGAGGACGAGAGGATCGGCATCATGGACGCCCTCAGGGCCGTCACCGTGGATTCCGCCGGGCAGAACCGCGAACCCGGGATCGGGACGATACGCGAGGGCGGTAGGGCGGACCTCGTCATCCTGGACCGCAACCCGCTGCGCTGCGATCCGAAAAGCCTGAGGGACGTGACGGTGGTCGAGACGATGAAGGGCGGTCGCACGGTATACAGACGCTAAAGCCGGCATCCCGATGATTTCCCGGCCATACTGCCCCATGCCCTCTCAGTCCTGTATCTGGCCCACTACGTTGGCACCTCCGTCAAGAAAGACTTCGCATCTAGTATCTCGAATTAACACTACGTTAACTGTGATGACGGCTGGGAGCGAGAAGGAGAAAACAACGCCTTCAGAGGACGGTTTCATCCAGTGCATTAAAAACATTTGCAAATCAGAGACTATCACGTGATTCTGATGCCCCTCAGACAGAGATGTGCGATGTCAGGGACGATATTTTTTATATCGGTTTGACGAATGGATAGATGTCGTGAAGCGAATCGTGTGAGCTGCCTCAGTACCGGTCACGGGAATGCGAGACGGCCGCCCGAGACGTCAGGCGCATAATTACCACGAATCCCGGCGCGACATATCACTTCTTAAACCGATTCCTCAGGATCCCCATGAGATCCACACTCTCTTCGATGCCCTCCACATCATCAGAAATCACCCCTGTTATGAAATCATGGACCTGCAACAACGGACTAGATGCGCTGCGCGCTGTCTCGTACCACCTAATCCGTCTATCGGACCTGACCTCTCTGATTCCTAGTTCCATGATTTTGTAATCTATGTCAAGAGGCGGTGAATCAATCAGAACGTCCGTCTCCTTATTCGGATCGAGATCCAGAGCATCGCTTAATGCATCGGCCAGGATGCCCATGTAAAATCCCTCCTTCTTCTCGGGAGTGTCCAACCTGTCGTAGTCGATACGCCTGTGACGCTCGACGACATGGATATCCTGGCCTGCAAGGTCCTTGATAATCCTGCGACGGTCGGATCCCCTGGTGTTGCTGTACTTTGACCTCACACCCTTTTTCACGGGAATGAGCCTCACGCTTTCGGCCATCCTCTTGGGATCGCTTGTCCTGGTACAGACTATCGTCAGATGCACTCTTCTAACATCACCCCTGCTGGAGAATGAGTTGGACTCGTCAATCACGATAACATCGACCGGACCGTTTCCCAGCCTTCTAGCGGAGACCTCCGACCTCGACGGGACCTTGCCATTCAGCAGAAGGACGCCTTTCTTACGTATTGATTCTCCGAATCGAGCGCTTTCTGTTTTCTTGCTCCCTCCGCCTTCATATGCATTCTTTCCCGCCATATCGCAGAAGACCAGACCGGTTGCTTGTATATCTTCCGTCTGGAATCATATTAACAACCCCTGATCAACGATGAAACCGAAACCACGGCCATTCCTGCTTTTGCAATTTCGCAGCATTGCACGATAATGAATAGTTAAGCGGACATGGTATGTGAATACAGAGATACAGAGACCTCTCAGAACACATGATCTACAGAAGCCTGAGAAGATGAGATGAGTGCGGACGCCGGGATTCGAACCCGAGTTCTAACCTTGGCAAGGTTAAGTGATAACCAGCTACACTACGTCCACACGTAGTAAGCTGGGGATAGACTGGTTCGATATAAATCTATCGGTTACGAAATTATGCGCCTGACCCGCCGGCCGGCATCCCGGGGCATCAGTCGGACCACCTCACTTTAAAAAATATTTATAAACAACCTCCAGGTACGTTCCTGTGAAAAGAGAAAGTCGTCTGGGTCCTGTCCCAGGCAGAGTTTCAGATCAGTGATTAAGATGATCTCCAAATTCACAGAAATCGGCATCCCCGAGGACGTCGCCAGAGCCATGGACGACATGGGCTGGACCGAGCCCACCCCCATCCAGGTCAACTCCATCCCGCTGGGCATCAAGGGCGTCGACATGTTCGGCCAGGCCCAGACCGGAACCGGCAAGACCGGCGCCTACGGGTCCATCATACTCGGAACGATCGAGGCCGGGAGGAAGGTTCCCTCCGCGATCGTCCTCGTGCCCACCAGGGAGCTGGCCAACCAGGTCGCCGGCGAACTCGGGAAGCTCTCCAAGTACTCCGGCCACGTCTGCCTCCCCATCTACGGAGGGGCCAGCATCGAGGGCCAGATCAAAAAGCTCCAGCAGGGATGCGACATCGTTGCCGGCACCCCCGGACGCGTCAGGGACATGATCAACAGGAAGGTCCTGAACCTCTCCGAGGTGTCCGTGATGGTCCTCGACGAGGCCGACAGGATGCTCGACATGGGATTCATCGAGGACATCGAGTACATCCTCAAGGCGATGCCCGAGAAGAGGCACACCCTCCTGTTCTCCGCCACCATGCAGGAGAACGTCAAGCAGCTCGCCTTCGACTACATGCACAACCCCAAGGAGGTCTCCGTCTCCCAGGACGAGGTCGTCCTCGACCTCAACAAGCAGTACTACATCTCAGTGGGCAGGAGGAACAAGTCCTGGGCCCTGTGCAGGATCCTGGACATCGACGAGCCCAAGGCCATCATCTTCTGCCAGACGAAGAAGATGGTGGACGTGCTCGACGAGAGGCTCACCAACCTCCACTACAAGGTTGAGGCCATCCACGGCGACATGCCCCAGTCGAAGAGGGAGAAGGTCATGGCCGACTTCAAGGAGGACAAGACCGACATCCTCATCGCCACCGACGTCGCCGCGAGGGGACTGGACATCGACGACATCACCTATGTGATCAACTACGACATGCCCGACGACATCGACACCTACATCCACCGCATCGGAAGGACCGGCAGGGCCGGGAAGGAGGGCACCGCGGTGTCGTTCGTGACCTCCGAGGAGGAGCACCTCGTCAGGGAGTTCGAGATGCGCACCGGCATGGACATCGAGAAGAGGGACGTCCCCGAGGCGGAGCCCGGCACCAAGGACACCATCAAGAGGGTCGTCGACTACGACCAGATCTCCGACGTGTTCGGCATGTGCAGGTTCGAGATCAACCTCGGCAAGAAGGACGGCTTCGGCAAGGTCAGCCTTGCAGACTTCATCATCCGCAACGCCAGGATCAGGGACGTGTCCATCGGCAAGATCACCGTCGGACCCGAGTCGTCCGTCGTGGAGGTCCACAAGGACTTCGGCAACAGGATGACCATGGACCTGCCCAAGGCCAAGTACAAGAACAAGAAGGTCCAGGTCCGCGTCATACAGGACTGAGGACCGCGAAACGGGCGGGGCCCGTCCCCGCCCCATCCTATTCTCAAACCCTCATCCCCGATTCGTCTGCCGATACCCATCGATGGACCCCTTTCCGCCGATCACTGCTATGTTGTATACATATGTACACCAAAGATACGGATGGCTCTACATTTGTTCATGGATATGGTGTTACAGAAACATCCATGACATTGTTTTAAATACTGGCACAAAGTGGCTCCACTCATGGCAACATACGATGTTCCCAGTGCGCAGGAGAAGATGCGCGAGCTCGTCGAAAGATCCCTGATGGGCGAGAAGATCACCATCAGCACCGGCGCTGGAAACATCGTGATGATCTCGGAGGAGGACTGGGACAGCCTGGTCGAGGCGGTCAGCGTCCTGACGGTGCCCTCGGTCCTGGAGGCCTACAAGTCATCGCTCAGACCGGCCACGGAGTCCGCCTGAACCCTGCAGAGGTCACGAACGCAATGCCGGCTCCGTGCGGGCCGGCGACCCCCTTTCTTCACCACCCCGTTGCCAGCGTCCACCCCCGTGACACCCGTCCACGGATTCTCCGTCACCATACGTACATCTATGGAGCATACCTCGATTCTCTTCATATCCTCCGTACGCATCCCACCCATCATGGCGGAATTCGGAGTCGAAGAGGCTCGCACGAAGCTGAAGGAGCTCGCCGACAGGTCCCTGATGGGCGAGAAGATAACGATCACCACCGACCGTGGCAACGCCGTCCTCATATGCGAGGAGGACTGGGACAGCCTGGTCGAGGCCATGTGCATACTGACCGTCCCCGAGATCGTCAGGATGGCGAAGTCGGGAGTCGCCGGCTGCTGATTCTCGAATCCCCCTATGGGGCTCCCGTTTCTACAGAATTAAGGTTATTTGCCTCCCCGCGTAGGCGGGGAGGGGTTTGGAACATCAGACCCTGTCCGCGGTCTCCTTCCTGACCTTGGCGATGAAGTCGTCCAGGGGCATGGAGCCGAGGTCCTTGCCCTCCCTGGTCCTGACGGTCACTATGGTGCCGTCGTCGCTCTCCTTCTCGCCGAGGACCAGCATGTACGGGATCTTCTGGAGCTGGGCCTCGCGGATCTTGTAGCCGATCTTGTTGTCGCTGTTGTCCAGCTCCATCCTGATCCCGGCCTCCTTCAGCTTCGCAGCGACCTGCGCGGCGTAGTCGAAGGACTTCTCGGAGACGGAGAGGACCCTGACCTGGACCGGGGCCAGCCACACCGGGAACCTGCCCGCGTAGTGCTCGGTCAGGATGCCGATGAACCTCTCGATGGACCCGAAGATGACCCTGTGGAGCATGATGGGCCTGTGCTTGTCGCCGTCGGAGCCGATGTACTCGAGCTCGAACCTCTGGGGCATCTGGAAGTCCAGCTGGATGGTTCCGCACTGCCAGGTCCTCCCGAGGCAGTCCTCGAGGTGGAAGTCGATCTTGGGTCCGTAGAAGGCTCCGTCGCCCTCGTTGACCGCGTAGTCGAGGCCCATGGTGTTCAGGGCGTTGATGAGGGCGTTCGTGGCCATCTCCCACTCCTCGTCGGTGCCCATGCTGTCCTCCGGCCTGGTGGACAGCTCGACATGGTACTTGAAGCCGAACTTGGAGTAGACCTCGTCGATAAGCCTGACGACCCCCTCGATCTCCTGCTCGACCTGGTCTGGCCTCATGAAGATGTGCGCATCGTCCTGGGTGAAACACCTGACCCTGAACAGACCGTGCAGGGTCCCGGACTTCTCGTGCCTGTGGACGAGTCCGAGCTCCCCCATCCTGATGGGCAGGTCCCTGTAGGACCTGGGCTCGGTCTTGTACACCAGCATGCCACCGGGGCAGTTCATCGGCTTGACGCAGAAGATCTCGTCGTCGATGGTGGTGGTGTACATGTTGTCCTTGTAGTGGTCCCAGTGCCCGGAGCGGAGCCAGAGGGCCTGGTTGAGGATCATAGGCGTGGAGATCTCGTAGTAGTTCTCCCTGACGTGGAGCTCCCTCCAGTACTCGATGAGGGTGTTCTTCAGGACCATCCCCTTGGGGAGGAAGAACGGGAACCCGGGTCCCTCCTCCATGATGGCGAACAGACCGAGCTCCTTGCCCAGCTTGCGGTGGTCCCTCTTCTTGGCCTCCTCCAGCATGTTGAGGTAGGCCTCCAGCTTCTCCTTGCTGTCGAACGCGGTCCCGTAGATCCTGGAGAGCATCTTGTTGTGCTCGTCGCCCCTCCAGTATGCACCGGCGAGGGACAGGAGCTTGAACGCCTTCACTCCCTTTGTGTACAGGGCGTGGGGTCCCGCGCAGAGGTCGACGAACTCGCCCTGCTTGTAGAAGCTGATGGGGGCGTCCTCCGGGAGGTCTTCCACGAGCTGGACCTTGTAGTCCTCGCCCTTGGACCTCAGGAACTCTATGGCCTCGTCCCTGGGGAGGGTGTAGGTCTCCAGCTTGAGGTTCTCCTTGATGATCTTCTTCATCTCGGCCTCGATCTTCTCGAGGTCCTCGGGGCTGAACCCTCCCTCCTTGTCGAAGTCGTAGTAGAACCCGTCGTCGATGGCGGGTCCGATGGCCAGCTTGGTGCCGGGCCAGATCCTCTGGACCGCCTGGGCCATGATGTGGGAGGCGGTGTGCCTGATGACAGGGAGCTCGTCATCCGTCTCGCGCACCGAACCGTCAGCATAGAGTGCCTTCATCGTAATCATCTCATGTCTTCGCCCGCGGACGCGCATGCGTCTATAAGGGCAACTAGTCCCGTGTATGCCTCCGACTTCTTATATTTGGCGCGCGTACGGATGGATTTGAAGGGATGAACGAACATCCCGTCGCCTCCACCGTCATCACCTACGGCGGGACGGACCGTGGAACACGGAGCGACGGGGAGCTCCATCGAAGCGAACCTTTATCTAAGGGGAGTTGATAGGCCGTTTCACTTCATGGCCGGGATAGGGTAGCTTGGTTATCCTAGGGGACTGTGGATCCCTTGACTCGGGTTCAAATCTCGGTCCCGGCCCTCACTTCTGAACCTTCTGCATGGTGCGTCCCATCGACCCGTTTTATATCCGGAACCTCATGGCCTCCCGATACCATGTCCAGGGTTCGCGACAACATCGACGTGTACCGCAGGCTGTGCGTCGAATGCGGCACCTGCAGGAAGGTCTGCCCGTCGTACAGGCACGGCGGCTGCGACCCGTTGGCGGTCATGCTGGGGGACAACTCGAAGGTCTTCGACTGCGTCGGGTGCGGGAACTGCACCAGGGCGTGCCACCACACGAACCCCAAGATCGTCATGCTTGCCGCATACAGCATCGTCCTGGACATGCCTGTGAGCCAGGCGTTCCTCGACACGGGGTACACCAGATACCCCAGTGACGACGCCCCGGGCGCGGACCTAGAGCCGACGTGGACCGGCGACGACGTGTACGTGATGCCCGGATGCGTGGCGAAATGCGTCGTCCCCTACGTGGTGTACGCGACCTCCTCAGCCATGGGCCACATGGGCGTCGGGGCCTGCGAGCTCCCCGGTTTCACATGCTGCATGTACCCGGTACAGTTCGGGACCATGCAGGACGAGGAGCGCATCGGGTACATCACGAGGATGGGCGAGACCGCCGGCGGCAGGAGGATGGTCAACCTGTGCGGCGGATGCACCGAGATAATGAGCCGCCACGGAGTGGAGTGCCAGCATCTGATCCCGTTCCTCCATTCGAGGATGGACGCGCTGCCCAGGGCCGAAAAGCCCCTGAAGGTCTCCGTCGAACCCGGATGCGCCGCCGTCGAGCACATGGACGAGATGGTGGAGGTCGTCGAGAGGATGGGATTCGAACATGTTGGCAATGAGCCTGGCTGCTGCGGGAAGAACTCCCGTAACACCGCCGCGGCGCTCATGGCGGAGAGGCAGTCGGCCGCTGCCGATGCCGACCTCGTCGTGGTCGGATGCCCGATGTGCCAGTCCAAGTACGACTCCGTTCCGGGAGGCAAGCCTGTGGTGTACCTGACAGAGCTCGTGGCGGCGGCGTTCGGCGACAGAAGGTCGCTGGGGTGCCACACCATCCCCGTGCCTGAGTTCTGACCCTCGGACCGTCCCCTTTTTATCGGGAACGCCCTAACCGTGGTCAGAGGAGCTACCATGACCTGGGAAGGTAAACTCAACAGGATAGACGACAACAGGTGGGAGATCCCCATGGACGAGTCCACGGGGATGAGGACCAACGCCGTGATCTACGTCAGCGAGGAGATGATATCCTCGATCCGCGCCGACAACGCGCCCCAGCAGGCCGCCAACGTCGCGTGCCTCCCCGGGATCGTCGGGAGCTCCATGGCCATGCCGGACATACATTGGGGATACGGGTTCCCCATCGGCGGCGTGGCCGCCGTGGACCAGGACTCGGGCTCCATCTCCCCGGGCGGCATAGGCTTCGACATCAACTGCGGCGTCCGCCTCATCAAGACCGACCTCACGCTGGAGGACCTCGGAGGGAGGAAGGACGAGCTGGTGGACGAGCTCTACAGGAACGTCCCCTCGGGCCTCGGGTCCAAGGGCCTCACCAGGATCGGCTACAAGGAGCTTGACGAGATCCTCGCCAACGGCTCCGAGTGGGCCGTGGAGAACGGGTACGGATGGGAGAGGGACCTCGACGTCACCGAGGAGCACGGCCACATGGCAGACGCGGACATCTCCGTCGTGAGCGACAAGGCCCGCAAGAGGGGGCTCCCGCAGCTCGGCTCCCTGGGATCCGGCAACCACTTCCTCGAGCTGGACCTGGTGGAGAACGTCTTCGACGAGAGGACCGCCAAGGTCTACGGCCTGAAGGAGGGCACCGTCACGGTCACCGTGCACTGCGGCTCCCGTGGATGCGGCCACCAGATCGCCACGGACTACCTGCAGGAGATGGAGCGCTACATCAAGCAGAACTCGGTCAGCCTCCCGGACAGGCAGCTGGCCTGCGCGCCGCTGGACTCCAGGCTCGGCGACGACTACTACAAGGCCATGTGCTGCGGGGCGAACTACGCCTGGGCAAACAGGCAGATGATCACCCACTGGGTCAGGGAGTCCTTCGAGAAGATCCTCGGGGACTCCGCCGAGTCCATGGGCATGGACGTGGTCTACGACGTGGCCCACAACATCGCCAAGAAGGAGAGGCACGACATAGACAGGCATCACGCCGACGTGCTCGTCCACAGGAAGGGAGCCACCCGCGCGTTCGCCCCCGGAAGGTCGGAGGTCACGCTGAAGTACCGCGACGTCGGGCAGCCGGTCATCATCCCCGGCGACATGAGCGTCGGCACGTACGTCCTGGCCGGAAGGCAGGGATCCATGGAGCAGACGTTCGGCTCCTCCTGCCACGGGGCGGGAAGGAAGATGTCCAGGAAGGCCGCCATCAGCTCCCTCACGGTCGAGGGCGTCATGAGGGAGATGTCCGAGAAGGGCGTATACCTGAGGAACGGCTCCGACGAGGGCGTCCTGGAGGAGGCCCCCGAGGCGTACAAGGACGTGGACGAGGTCATCAGCGTCGTCTGCGATGCCGGACTTACCGCCAAGGTCGCGAAGCTGACGCCGATCGGCGTGATAAAGGGCTGATCAGAACCCGAGTACCTTAGAAGCGGCCCTGCGGACGGCGTCGCGGCTGCTCTCCGGGGCGGAGACCAGCACGGCCCACCCGTAGGGGTCCCTGGCCTGCAGGGACCTGGCGATCGGGGAGAACCTGGTGAGGGATTTTATCCTGCCCTCGTCGTCGGCTATGGCGACGTCGGTCTTCCCGATGCGCATCCTGCCCTGGAGGTTGGACTTGGAGGTGACCTCGGCGCACACGTCCGCCACGTCAAGCCCCGCTGCATCGGCTACCTCCGACTCCAGCCTCGCGGCTCCCCCGTGTCCGGCGTACTCCATCAGGACCTCCGCCTTCTCGTCCGTCATGTCCTCGCTGTAGACGGCGAACGCCTTCTTGTCCAGCATCCTGGACTCCAGCCTCCTGACAGTCTGCGACGGCCTCCCTCCGGAGGCCTTGACCATTCCCATGAGCTCCTGGTCTCCGCGGAGGTACACGTCCGAGAGGTCTATGCCAGAATCCTCCACGGCCTTCACCAGCATCCTCTGCGCGATGCGGACGGTCTCGTGGAAGTAGACGGTGGTGTACATCAGGGAGCGGGAGACCATCAGCCCCTCCGCTGCGGTGACGCCGCCCCTGCGCAGGACGATCCTGTCGTTCATGACCATCATCGTCTTGATCAGCCTCTCGGAGTCTATGGTCCCGTGAGAGACCCCGGTGTGGTGGGCGTCCCTCATCAGGTAGTCCATCTGATCGGCGTCCACCGGGCCGTGGATAATCTGGTGGGCGTAGTCCTTGGACGGGAAGAACTCGTGCTTGTCCCAGAACCTGTCCAGGGCCTCCGCCCCGGTGGACTCCGGGGAGCAGATGTAGCCACAGACCGCCTCGGCGGATATCCCTCCGGCCTCCATGACCTCCGCTATCGAATCCCTGCCGCCCAGGATGTCGTCGTCCTCGGGAAGGTGGTCAGGCACGTCGCCCATGATCAGGGCCCTGGCCAGCTCCATGTGGTCCAGCCCGGTGGCCTCCTCCATGGCGGGCTCCAGGGCGTGTGAGAACGGAGGATGGCATATGTCATGCAACATGCCCGCCATGCGGACCGCGTCGGAGTCCTCCGAGTCCAGTCCTATGGCGTCGGCCATCCTGCCGGCGAGATGGTATGTCCCAAGGCAGTGCTCGAAACGGGTGTGGTTGGCCGCGGGGAACACCAGGTTCCCGAGGCCCAGCTGCTTCACGTACCTGAGCCTCTGCATCTCGTGGCGGTCCATGACGTCCAGGAAGACGCCCCCCACCTCGATGGTGCCGTGCACCGGGTCCTGCACCACCTTGGACCTGTCCATTCACTCACCGGTCTTCCAGAGCTTGTCGCCGACGTAGTGGATGGTCTTGATGGCCTTGCCGCCGGCCTTGGATGACAGCTCCTCGCCGGAGCGCATCGACACACCGATGGCCAGGGGGGCGCCGTTCCTGGCATCCCTTATCCAGACCAGGTCGCCCTCGGCGATCTCGGGGTCGGCAGCGGTGATGCCGGGGCCCATAACGTCGGCGCCGTTGGTGACGTAGGGGACCGCACCCATGTCGACGGTGACGGCCCTCCTGTCCGGCCTGTACTTCAGGATCCCCCTTATGGTGAGGAAGGGCTTCCCTTCGTAGACGAGGCCGAGGATGTCGCTCTTGACGAAGATCAGGTCGAAATCGGAGCTCTCCGCCATATCGACCCCGTCCTCCTCGCTGAACACGGGGACCCCCATGGTCTCCTCCAGCTCCTTGGCCAGGGCCTTGACCTCCTTGCTTCTCATCCTCTTCCTCTTGCGGATCATTATGTCTGCCATGATGGACCCCCATCGGCATCCCGCGTAATGAGATTTTCCGAAACCGTGCGCCGGAGGGGTCGAAGGCAATCAATAAAACCGAGCTCCTGCATGGCGTCACATGGGCAGCAAGAGCATCAAGGACTTCCTTGTCGGAACGCTGGTGGGCATCGTGTCGATGATGCCCGGTGCCAGCGGCGGCATCATAGCCGTCATCTTCGGCGTCTACGAGAGGATCATAGCAGACCTGGCCGACATCAGGGGGAAGCTTCTGAAGGACCTCAGATTCATCATCCCGCTGGGACTGGGTGTCGTGTTCGGACTGCTCGTTTGCGCCGTCGGTATCGACGCGCTGATGCAGAGATGGGAGATCCCGATGATGTTCCTGTTCGTGGCCCTCATCGCGTTCCAGATCCCGGACATCAGGAGGCTCAGCGACGATGGTACCACGGAGAAGCCCACCAACTGGAACCTCGCGCTCTGCGCCATGGGTGCCGTCGTGATGGTGCTGCTGGTCGTGCCGACCCTCATGGGCGGGACGTCATCCTCGATATCCCTGATGGAGCTGGACGTCGTCGACATCGTCCTGCTGTTCGTGATAGGCGTGATCATAGCCCTCTCGAAGATCGTCCCGGGCATGAGCGGCGCCGCGATCCTCCTGGCGATCGGCCTGTACACCCCGCTCATGAACCTCATCGGCGACACCAGCGACCTGGACCTCGATGTCCTCGTGGACAAGGTCTCCGCGCTCATCCCGATAGGACTCGGACTTGTCGTAGGGGTCCTCGGACTGTCCAGGGTGGTCGACTGGTTCCTCAGGAACCACCGCAGGTCCACATACTTCTGCATCCTCGGGATGACACTGGGATCGATCGTCGCCGTCGTCGTGCAGGCGGTCGATTCCATGGCGGAATCGCCGGTGGAGTGGACCATGATCGCCGGAATAGCCGTTGGCATCGTGGCCGGACTGGTGATAGGGTACCTAATCAGCAGGGTGTCCTCCAAGTACGCGGAGGAGACCATGGAGGGCGAACATCCCGCCGAATGACGAGGATGGAAAAAATCCGAGACGGCCGGGGATGGATAGGATGGATGGATGGAACTTATCCGGCCGTCTCGAGGACATCCAAGTGCAGCGGGTGATGCACACTTGTTGCCTGCAATAGAAAGATTCCCGCTGCGATATTTAAACGGAATCGAGGGGGTACACCGAAAAGGGTACCCCCCGATCCGCATGTCTGGCTATGCTCCGAAAACCCCCGAAAACCCTTCGGGGTTCAGAGCTTGATCTTGTGACGCACCTTGACCGCGATGCCACGTTTCAGGTCGGTCATCTCGCGCCCGCACATCATGGCCACCCCGACACCGCGGACCTGGCCGTTGCAGACTATCACGGCCTCGTCCCCGATGCGGATCCTCGGGTCCGCCTTCACGACCCCGACGGCGAACAGGTTGCCTTTGAGCTCGAAGTCCATGATCTCCACCGTGGCGAATCCCGCTGCGGCGACGATCTCCGCTCCCTCCAGAGTGAGCGACACCATGCCCCTCTCTGGGGTCATCATTCCTATCTGGACCTTGCGCTTCCTGTCCTGGGGGTCCTCGCGGATGTACTTCCAGTAGGGGAACTTCCCGATGGCGTAGGTGTTCTCGTCCATCAGCAGGTCCGCGATCTCCTTCCCGAACTGGAACTCCAGCAGGTTGCGCGCCAGGTTGTTCCTGTCCACGAGGTAGTCCACGGGCCCCATGTCCTTCGCCGCCGCCCTGAGAGCCTTGTCCAGGTTCTCCAGGGACTTGGGCGATGTGGGGTCGCCGACGACGGTACATTCCATGTCGGCCAGGCCCTCCACGAGCTCGTAGTCGTCGCCCAGATGGCATATGACCTTGTCGTAGCCCTGCGATATCAGTGAGCCCACCATCTCGCGGATCATGCGCTTCTCCTCGCATTTCCACTCCCCGGTCACGGGGATGTCGTAGGAGTTGGCGGGGTAGCACGCGTCCAGCTCCCTTGGGACCATCCCCAGCGGGGACGTGACGATGACCTCGTGCACCAGAGTGTCGTGCTGCGCGGTGTGGATCGCCGACGCGAAGGCCCTGTGGCTCTTGGAAATGTGGTACGGCTTCTTAGCAGAGCAGGGCAGCAGGAGCAGGATCCTCTTGTGCTCCGGCTTCCTGTACATGCCGACCCTCTCCCTGTACCTCTTGAGGTCGGGACGGCGCAGCGCCTGGGTGCTGTTGCACCCGAACCTGCACCCTACGGTGGAGCACGTCTCCTCCGCGTACGGGTACGCCTCCTGGTCGTACAGCCTGAGCAGTGCCACGTTGGAAGGGGATGAGAATGAGCGCTGGTCGGCCAGCTCCCTGAGCCTGTCGGCCCTGATGAACATGCGGACCTTCTCCAGCTCCTCCTCCATGGAGGCGACGTTGGCGCCGGCCACGTCGCCCTCGTCCATGGAGACCTCCGCCTCGGGCATGAGCCTCACATGCTCCAGACCGGCCGCCCTGGGCAGGGAGTCGTCGAACACGTCGACGCCCATGTAGGTCAGCAGCGCCAACGTAGACGGCTCCCCGAGGCCCATCATGCACAGGATCCTTCCGAACCCCATCGCCTCCCTGAGCCTCACGACGACGTCGATTATGCGGCGGGGATCCTTCCTCAGCTCGTAGGCGTTGGGGACCACGACGACCTCGGCCGACTCCTGGATCTCGATGGTCTCCGGCAGCGGCAGCCTCACGACCTCCACCGGACCCTCCAGGACTGGCTCCCCGACCATTCCGGACGAGGCCGTCGTCAGGAGACCGCGCTCCAACGGCACAGACGTACCGAAGAACCTGAGCGTCCTGCCGCCCTCGGCGACCTCCACCCCTACGGGCCCCTCCGACCCCGACCTTATCATGCAGGGGGTCGTGAGGACCTGTCCGTCCCTCGAGTACTCGCAGACCCTCCCCCTCTGGGATCTGGCGATGATGTCCAACATGGTCACCGCCAGTTTGCGCATGCTATTAACCGTTGCGATGGGGCCTCATGGGAAACCGGTCCCGACAACATTAAGACGCTTGCCTACCTTAATCGAAGCATGGACCTATACGACAAGGATGTAGTCTCCATCAGAGACCTCACCAAGGACCAGATATCCGAGATACTGGACCTGTCAGAGAAGATGGTTCCCTACGCCCTGGGCGAGAAGACCAAACGCGCCCTGGACGGGAAGATCCTGGGCAACCTTTTCTTCGAACCCTCCACACGTACCAAACTGTCATTCGAGAGCGCGGCTTACAGGCTCGGATGCGACGTCATCGATGTGTCGGAGATGTCCATGACATCCATATCCAAAGGCGAGACCCTGGCCGACACCATCAGGATGGTGGACGCGTACTGCGACCTGATCGTCCTGAGGCACCCCTACGAGGGGGCCGCCAGGCTGGCCGCCAACTGCTCCATCAACCCGGTCATCAACGCCGGGGACGGGGCGGGATCCCACCCCACCCAGACCCTGCTCGACCTGTTCACCATGAGGGAGGCCAAGGGTACCCTCGAGGGCCTGAACATCGTCCTGGTCGGGGACCTGAAGTACGGGAGGACCGTGCACTCCCTCGCCGACGCACTCACGATGTTCGGCGCGAAGCTCACGCTCGTCGCCCCCGAGAGCCTCCAGATGCCCGACGACATAGTCAGCCACCTGGAGGAGAAGGGCTGCCACCCCGCGAAGACCGCGGAGCTGGGGGACGTCATCGACCAGGCCGACGTGCTGTACGTCACGAGAATCCAGAGGGAGAGGTTCCCCGACCCCAACGAGTACAGCAAGGTCGCCGGCACATACAGGATCGACAACGCCATCCTGAGGGAGGCCAAGAGCGACCTGATCGTCATGCACCCCCTGCCCAGGGTGGACGAGATCGCCCAGGAGGTGGACAGCACGCCCCACGCCAGGTACTTCAGGCAGGCGTTCAACGGGGTCCCGGTCAAGATGGCACTCCTGTGCGCTATCCTCGGAGGTGAGATAGATGGTTGAGGGAGGACCCATCAAGGAGGTCAAGCTGGCGCCCATCAGGAACGGTACGGTCATAGACCACATCACCTGCGGCCAGGCGCTGAACGTCATGAAGATCCTGGGCGTCAACGAGAACAACATAGACTCGTCGATCAGCATCGGGATGCACGTCATCTCGGCGAAGACCACCGAGTGGAAGGACATCATCAAGATCGAGGACAGGGAGCTGGACTCCAAGACGGTCGACAAGATCGCCCTCATCGCCCCCGACGCCACCATCGCGATCATCCGCGACTTCTACGTGGCCGAGAAGTACCAGGTCCGCCTGGACGACCATGTCGTCGGACTCGCCAGGTGCAGCAACCCCAACTGCATCACCAACCGCGGGGAGCCCGTGAAGCCCGAGTTCACGGTGGTCAGCAGGCATCCGCCACAGCTGAGATGCTGCTACTGCGACAGGATGCTCACGAACATCTCCGACAACCTGCTGTGATCCGATGAGGATCCTTCTTATCGCCGGCATGCCCGGCGCCGGGAAGGAGGAGCTCCTTGGGGTCGCCCGCTCGATGGGCGTCCCATTCCTCCGGATGGGCGACATAGTCAGGGAGTACCATGCATCCTCCGGCACCGACATGTCGGTCGGCGCTTTCGCGAGCTCCCAGCGCGAGGAGCTGGGCAAGGACGTGTGGGCCAGGAGGGCCCTGGAGCGCATGCACGGCGACATTTTCCTCGTCGACGGATGCAGGAGCATGGCCGAGGTGAACTCGTACCGCTCGCTCAGCGACGATGTGATGATAGTCGGCATCTACGCCCCTCCGGAGGCGCGCTACCAGAGACTTGTGAAGAGGGGCAGGGACGACGCCCCCCGCGACATCGGGGAGTTCGAGGCCCGCGATTCCAGGGAGATGGGATGGGGCCTTTCCGACGTCCTGGCCCTGGCCGATGTCATGATCCTCAACGATTCAGACCTGGAGTCCTTCAAGCTCCGCGCGGCGATGACCCTGGAGGCGCTGATATGAGGTTCACGACGGCCCGCCTGTGCGGGGGCAAGGCCCTCATGGCGGTCTCCTCGGAGGAGCTGGACCTGGACATCGAGGCCGCGGCCGCGAAGCTGGAATCGCAGGGATACACCGTCTCGCAGAAGGACGAGATGATGGCGGTGTTCCAATGGAACGGAATGGAGACCACCCTCTAGAAGCAGGGCAAGGTCATGTTCTTCCCCCTCGAGGACAAGCACCTCTGCATAAAGTACGCCACCGAGATCCTCGAGTCCCTTTGAACCGACCCGGGCCATAGGAACCGTTTTACATCGCTGGCTCATTCACGGGGCATGGAGTTCTCCTACCTGGTCGTCGCGGCCGTATTGCTGTCGGCGGCCCTCTCCGTCCTGGCGTACATGCTCAGATGCCTCACCAAGGGCGGTGCCGTGGCATCGTTCCTGGTAGGGGCCATAGTGGGCGTGTTCTCCTCCATCAACGCGTTTTTCCTGCTCACCGTGTTCACGATAGCGGGGTTCATCGCGACAATCAAGGACTTCGACAAGAAGGAGGCCGAAGGGCTTCAGGAGGGGAAGAAAGGGGAACGCACATGGAAGAACGTCCTCGGCGTCGGATTGCCTCCATGCCTGGTCGTGGCCCTCGATTGTCTTAACCTGATTGACCAGACCGCGTTCGCGGTGATGTTCGTGTCCACGATAACCGTTGCCGGAGCGGACACCATCGCCAGCGAGATCGGCGTGCGTGACAAGAACGTCTACATGATCACGACGCTCAAGAGGACTGAACCGGGGATCAACGGCGGCGTGTCGAAGCTGGGCACCTCCGTGTCGACCGTGGCGGCGCTGCTCATAGCGGTCCTGGGCTGGTATGTCCTGACCGAGTCCCTCAGCCCGCTCCTCCTCATCCCGTTCGCCATGGGGATTCTGGGCAACATCCTGGACAGCGTGTTCGGGGCCCTGTTCGAGAACAAGGGGCTGATGTCCAAGTACACCAACAACTGCTCCACGGCCATCATCGGAGCGGTTTTGGGATTAATCATTTACCTGCTCGTATGACTCTGGGATTCCATAATACAAAGTTTTAAATACTTTGCAGATATCCCATGTTTCGGTATGACGGCCACAGCGGCGGGGTCACACCCGGTCCCATCCCGAACCCGGAAGTAAAGTCCGCCCGCGTATCTGTCTGTACTGTATTGCGCAAGCGT